>JAEINM010000239.1 GCA_016342385.1 Spirochaetaceae bacterium
TTTCCAACTAGGTCATTTAGATGTCGAAGTGATGGCGATCCCCGGCCATACTCCCGGGTGTCTTGCTTTTCTGGTGCGACAAGAACGAATACTGTTTACTGGTGATATGGTATTGACGACACCCATCTGGCTGCATCTTGATAATGCCTTACCATTGGAGAGATATTTAGCAAGTCTTCATGTTCTCAAAAAGAATTCACAGCGCTTTGACTGCCTGCTGACCTCTCATGGAGAGATGATGATAGAGAATGAGATGATCGATAAATTGATCAGCTGTACAGAGCAGGCATTGGCACAAACAAATAGAGGGGATATTGTTCATACGCCTTTTGGAGATGGAATCCAATATGCCTATGAAAATGTTTCAATCCTCGGGAGAGTTGAGCCTTTGTGACAACATTTTCAATGGTTTGGACATGCGAACACATGATGAAATCTATCTTCAGGGCAAAAACATGATCATAAGGAAAACTCTGAGTCCCCGATTCAAAAAATCCCTCTCAATTGGTGTCCTACAGCTCCAGTTCTATCCATGGAGGATCGTGATCACTGCCGTCTCCGCTATGCTTCGTCCTGCGATCAATATAAGCTGATTGAAATCCTCCAGCCAGTGACGGGCTCAACCAGATCTGATCGTAGAGTTGATACTCAGGGGGCGGATCTCCAGCTGGATTGAACCGGTGTGTCCACGATGCAGAAACCGGTCCGGATCCCTGGCCTGGCAACTCCGATTTAGCAGGACGTGTTTCAATCGGATTAGAAAGCGCATTGAATAGTTGTGCTCCATGAATTGTAAGCATCGGTGCAAGATATGGTGAATCGGGAGGATCATTCATATCCCCGGTTAAAATATATCTGCTGTCGGCTGTTTCCATCTTTTCAATAATTTCTGCAATGACTTCAGCCTGTCGTTTACGTCTCTCATTTGCATCTATTCGACCTTGTATAGGATCCTGACCATAGGGGACATAGTTGCTCTTCAAATGAGTATTATAAATCGTAAAAAGATGATCTCGCTTTTTATCCAGGATTTCAATCTGCAGAAGATCTCGGCTGAATACTCGTTTGGTTTTATCAGCTGAATGTACTGCCGTCTGATGGGAGGATATGGTTCCAATTGGATATTTTGACATAATACCGACATCAATCAGTCGTCTATCATTACCTTCAACAAGAGCTATATGCTTATATAAACCATGAAGTTCATCACGATTGAACTTTTTCAGGATTTCAATATGTTCCACCTCCTGGACGGCGAGTACATCAGCATCTATCTGATATCGTATTCTATGAGCAATTAGTTTTAAATCATCTTCTGATTTAGCTTTTACCAGTCGTCCCATAAATGTTCTTATATGGACATCATCCTGCTCAAAAGTCAGTGACAGCCCTCCCCCTTCTTGAATAGAAGAGGGATGATCATCAATTTTTGCATTAAAGTTGAATCGGGAAAACAGATTATTCAGGTTAAATGTTCCTACTTTTATTTTCATAAATTCCTCCCGATGTAATGATTAAAAGAGAATAACCGCGCCTTGCTGCCGGGCTTGTGCTTTTGAATACACAACCTGATGAATCAGTTTTTCCCTCTCATTTGACAACCTGATTTCACCCCCCTTATTAGACAACTGGACATTATCTCCCTCAAGGCTGACTGTATAAAACTCTCCAGACAATATGGTCTTCTCAGGCAGGATGAGAATATTTTTGTTCTTATCCTCCAATATCCAACCGGACAGGGACACTTCCTGAGGCGACACATTAACCAGTGTAACCTTTTCAAATCCTCTGTCATCACCTGCTGGATTAACCACTGCCGCAATAATGCGTACAGAAAAGGAATTGCCACTGTTCAGATTATCTGCTGTAATGGAATTATTTATGACAGGATCGCGGTTCACACCTTCTGACAGATCTGCCGATCCTTTAAAAACAGGATAAAATGTTCTGATATGCTGCCCATTAGGCGAGTGAAATAATTTCAGATCATATCGGGCGCCTTCGATAATTGCGACATGAGGAGCTTCAATCCCCTTATAGGCTCTGACAGTACCCAAAGCCATTAATCCCTCAACGCTGCATCCGACAAAAAATCCGCCAATTTTCTTAAAAAGTGGTCTCAGCTCATGATTGTCATAATCGGGTGCCTGCCAGCGATAGGAAATAGTCACACTTTCGGGAAATTGCAGCTGAAGGTCATCCTGTTTTGAACCATGATAGGTAATCCGATCTTCTGCATCAGATATTGAAGATCCAAGCGCTGCGCCATCATCTCCCTCTCTGGCGAATCCGTCATCGAGATAATATTTCCACCAGAAATGATACCCCTGAACCTTCGATTTCTCCTGCTCTCCGACAACAACATGCTCGAAACCAGATAAGGCGGGATCTCCTCCCGAAGAAAATCTCCGGAACCACATCTCAACAATGGTATTATGCCACCGTTCCAGGCTGATAATTGAATCGGTTTCTCTTTCTATATATTTCCGAGCGACCTTCATCGGTTCCGTGTCGACAATCGCCGAAACAAAATCGTGAACTTCCTGTCTCTCTTCAGGAGTATCGAACTCGGGCATGGGTTCAGGCAGAGAATAATTATTAAATAGTTTCCGACATAAGTCATAGGTTTTTCTTTTATCCTGAGGAATGTGAACCTCAGTAAGAACACGGAGATCCTGATCATCTGATTCATTAAGACTGGCATTTACTTTGACAAATCCCGAGTCCTGAGAACCTTCATCGGTACTGAGGATTGCCACCACTCCGTTCTGTAGCTGATCGGCATTCCATATTTCCTGATATATTCCAGACATTTGCCCCTCCAATACTACACTATATGTCAACATTCCCGTTTTTGACATTACACGAAAGTGTCATTAATATGTTCATATTATTATTGATAGACTCATCATATCCCTTACCATCGCACCTGATTACTATGTTTTGTAACCTTTGATCGAAACGCTCGCCACCAAGGCTCTTTACCACAGCAGTTTCCGGGGATCTTAAGTTATTCATAAATACTTCCGGAAAATTCAAGTTTTCATTTAATTATAAGTTTATAGAGTTAATTAACTGATCAATGATAAAAGAGTTCCCACAAATCACAAAAAAGTTATCGCCGCTATTATTAACTGCAGAACAGATGTCTACGGAGTTTCCTTCTATAAATATGAATCATGTGGAAAAATCCACTCAAGCTACAGGTCTTGTGGGAATAGACATTGCCCGACCTGTCAGAATCACAAAACGAAACAGTGGATTACAAGACAGCTCCAGAGAGAACTTGACTGTAATTATTTTCTTATAACCTTTACGGTCCCCAAAGAAATAAGGGAGTTTTTTCTCCATAACCAGCTGGTCGTGCGCTTCGCTTACTGCTCGCCATGCATCCTGGATGTTTGCATATTCTTCTTTATATAAGGCAAGCTCTGATGCAATAAAGACAGCTACCGGGAAAAGCAGGATTATGAAAGGTTCTACTCCCGGTTTTTTCGGGGTATTACACACCTGGGGGAGACAGATTCAGTATCATCCTCATATTCACTATGTAGCTCCCGGAGGTGCCATAGACAAAGAATCATCTTCCTGGAACAGTACTTCAAAAGAATTCTATCTTCCCATATTTCAGTTATCTAAAATGTGCAGAGATGCATTCAAAAAAATCGTCCGTAAGGAAGATCTGTTTCATACAATTCCTCCAGAAGTGTGGGAAAAGGAATGGAATGTTAATATTCAATCTGTTGGCTCCAGCAGGAACAATGGATTGAGCTCGACCTTAAAGGTCTAAAGGCAGTCCTCCGTTCTATTGAAAAGACCACGGTTAGACCTTTAAAGTCGAATCAATCCTTAGTATTACCTGTCTTATATTGATTTATGAAGTGAGCCGGTAATCCAATATATGTGGTTCTTTTTCTAGTAATTCCAATAATATTTTTGTAGAACCTGTAGGTGTCCGTTTCCCCTGTTCCCATTGCTTAACAGATGATGCACTAACATTCAATAATTTAGCAAAAACAGGCTGGCTTAGATGTATTGATTCTCTTATTTTTTTTATATCTTCAGCAGTCACTTCAACTTCTGGTATATTCACACCAAGAGTTTTTAATTCTTTATCAGTAAATGAAGTTGTCAGTCCTGCATTCATAAGATCCTGAACTGTTTCAGCTATTGAATTCTTTATAGTTTCTCTCATTTTATTCCTCGATTTCCTGTAAAGCATTACTTTTTATTGCAGTCTCTAGTTCCTGTTCATTTAGTAAAAGTAAATCTTTTCCTAATTTTTTAAACATTGCCAATTCTGTTTTGGAAATATTATCCTGTTCATTTTTGGCAAATCCATATAAAAATACCGCTCTTTCTGATGCTTTAAATACAAGTATTGTTCGGAAACCGCCGCTTTTACCTGATCCTTTTCTTGATATTCTTACTTTATAAATATTTGCACCCAGTTTATCAGCAGATAATTCAGACTCAATATTCTGAACTGCTTCTTTTAGATATTTATCAGTAATATCATTTTTTCTTGCCCATTTACTGAACCATTTTGTTTTTAGTTTCTTCACGGTTTAAATATATCACATTGTGTCATGGCTGTCATGTTTATTTTGGAATCTTAATTAATAATTCTTTCAATTAATCTTCCACCGGAGGTTATATTCTTCAAATATGTTACTGAATTTTTTAAAATAGAATATTGCAAAAAAACTATTTCTTAGCCCATTTTCTATACAACTTCCGCATAACCTGTTTTGCGTATTTGGCGTTTATTCTGCCAGCGGAGCTGAAAAGCAGAATACATGCCAAAGCAAAATCTGGTTCATACGCATGTTCTACGGCTTCTTAATTTCTCGGATATTTGCCATTGCAAATATGATATTCTTAATTAATTAATAATACGAGTTTTTCTTGTATTTCAGTAATTACAGAATCTGTTGCTTTTTCAATGAAAGTAGCTTTTCTTGCCTTCCAATCAAGACTTTTCACCTGATCTGCTAGAACAACACCTGATATCTTTTTGCCATTAACAAGAACTTCAAAGGGGTAATTTTTAATTTTACTAGTAATAGGGCAAGCAATCATCAAATCTGTTTTAGAATTATATGAAGATGGAGAAATTACTATTGCTGGTCTTTTTCCTGCTTGCTCATGTCCTGCCTGTGGGGTGAAGTTTAGCCATATGAGGTCACCTCGTTCTGGTATATATTGTTGTTTCACCAGGATTCATTTCCCTCAGACATACCAAAATTGATTTCATGATGAAGATTATCTGCTGTAATGCAGTTCAATAAATCTTCAAGGTTTTTCTTAGGTTTTATAATTATTCGATCTTCTATTTCTTCAATATCTACAGTTGATCCATTTTCCAGAGCCAGATCACGAATAATATTCATTGGTATACGAATACCGAGGCTATTTCCCCATTTCTGTATTTTTGCTTCCATATTAATAATATATACATTGTTTATACTTTGAGTCAATAAATATTAATTATTCTTCGAAGAATAATCTTCCACCGGTGGTTATAAATCACAACACTGAAAATCATTGCAGACTTTCCAATTGGATTTTTTTTTGTTAATTATGAATAAATTTATCTATTCAATGACAATGTGTTCTTTTCAGAGAAATAGTAAGTTCAGATATGATGATATTTATCCGAACTTAAATGTAAATGAGTTTTGGGCTACTTGAAAGACTTTTTCAGGAACCCCTAATTATGTTCCAAATTTGTAAAAGGAAATTGTTCAAAAAAATCGATAATTCGCTTCTATTTGTCCGTAGAACGTTTTAACCTGCCGGATTGTCACGAAGTATTGGCGCTTATTTTGCATTAGAGCGGATCGGGCAAAATACGTGACAAAAATCCGGACTGGTTCAAAACTTTGTTATCTTCCGAAGGAAATTATTTTTTCTTTCTTATTTTTACCAGTCATCTCTTCTATTTTCATCCTTGTCAGGATCATAGCCATCAATTAATAATTCTTTCATTTTATCAACAGCGTAAAATCCTTTTTGAGAACACATTAATGGGATTCTATTTAATTGATGATTTATTTTTCTTAAATTTAATATCCCTTCTTTAGCCATTCGATCTACATATGTTAAATCTAAATATGCTGGTAGGCATCTGTAATGATCATTAATACTTCCAGTTATACTTCTATTATTGGTTTTAATTATATTAAATGATTCTATATTATCTACTAATTTCATTATTGATTCATGGGGAATATTATCTGATCTCATTGTGTCTATTAAGCTATCCAAAAATATATTATCTATAAATTTAAGATCTTTCTTTTTAACTCCATAGAGAAATATAGAATATCTAGTTAAATCATTCATAAATAAAATACATTTCTTACGATTTATATATTTGAGAGAAGCATGCCACATATTTATTGCAGATTGATAAATATCTATTTTATCAAGTTTTTTAATTCCCATTTCATCTGCTGTTTTCTTTGTAATTTGTAAGTAAATATTATTTCCCATAATTAAAAATATTCTCTATCATTTCCTTATTTATTGTTCTGTATATATAATAGTCAGAATCTA
This sequence comes from Spirochaetaceae bacterium, assembly GCA_016342385.1. Classification (GTDB taxonomy): domain Bacteria; phylum Spirochaetota; class Spirochaetia; order DSM-2461; family DSM-2461; genus Spirochaeta_F. The sequence goes on from JAEINM010000239.1 coordinate 6,562, forward strand.
TTGTAATAATTTCTTTTATATTTAATCTTTCTGATAAAACTACCAGCGATGCATCGGCAA
>JAEINM010000240.1 GCA_016342385.1 Spirochaetaceae bacterium
CGGGGGGGAAGAGCTTTTTCAATTCGGGAAGAGCGTTTTCCATGACCACTCCCCATCGGGCTGCCTGCAGCATGGGGAGATCGTTGAAACCATCTCCCATGGCCATGGCCTGATCGACGGTTTCTCCCATAAGAGTCATAACTTCTTCAACGGCTTTACCCTTATCGATTCCCGCAGGTACAATTTCCAGGAAACGGGGGTCGGAAAAGAAGACATTGACCTGGTTGTTGTAGTCTCTAGCTATCTTCTCTTTGAGGGGCACCAGTTTTTCATGATCGGCTATAATCAGGCATTTTGTCAGATTCAACATCTTTATATTATCGAAGTTGATAATTCTGCCAGCCATTTTGATTCTATTGTAATACTCTTTCGATTCGTAGCATTCCCTTTCGTAGATCAGTTCGCCATTGCGGTAACCCAGAATATGGTAACCCATATCCCTCACAGCTTGAATGATCTCAATTGCCGCTTTATCGGGAAGGGTGTGATGTGTCATGATAGAATTGTCTTTTCCATTGACTATCATGGCTCCGTTGTAACATATGACCGGACTGTGGAGATCCAGCAATGCTTTAATGGGAAGCAGGGCTTCATAACTTCTTCCTGTTGCAATGACAGGAGCCACTCCTTCTCTTTCCAGCCTCTGTACAGCTTCAATGACAGTCGCAGAGATAGTATGGTCCGATCTGACAAGAGTACCGTCGAGATCAAAAAAGCAGGCTTTGATATTTTTCATGTTTTTTCCCTCTGATCTGTTTTGTGGAGAATAAGGAAATCCTTTTCGCATATGTCTCTCGGCTATATCTATTCGGTCCCATTATTTTTCTCTGGATATGAGAACAACAACAGATTTGGCTTTAACTGTATAAATAGTCTGTTCATCAATCATCTTCTCATTACCGAATAAGGGGATGTCTTCTCCTTCCGGGAGGGCTGTGTTGATCGACATAAACCAGTGAGTACCCTCTGGTGGAGGACATATTGTAAAAGAGTGATCTTTTATACTGCCGTTGAACATAAGGTAAAAATCATTATCATCCTTATCACTATCGATATCAGCTTCCGTACCATCGAGTCTGTAGGCGAGACAGTGTCCTATCTTTTCCCAATCGGGAATATTTCCGAAGCGGTCATACCATGTGATATCGGGAATGTTATTGAAATTTGAATCTTTTCCCAGGTAGAACTCCGGTCTGTGAAAAGCCGGGTGACGCTGCCTGAATTTTATCAATTTTTTTAAGAATGTATAATTTTCACTATTCTCTTTTTTCAGATTCCAATCATACCATGAAACCGTATTATTCTGACAATAAGCGTTATTATTCCCTCCCTGAGTTCTCAGAATTTCGTCTCCTCCCAGAATCATTGGAGTGCCGAGAGACAGCATGAGAGTTGCATGAAAGTTTTTGACCTGTCTTTTACGTAGAGCAATAATTTTCCGATTGTGGCTGACTCCCTCTTTTCCGTGATTGAAGCTGATATTATTGTCTGCGCCGTCTCTATTGTCTTCTCCGTTAGCTTCATTGTGTTTGGTGTTATAACTGACAAGGTCATATAATGTGAATCCATCATGTGAGGTTACAAAGTTAATACTGTGAAAGGGTTTCCGGCCATCTCTGAGATACAGATCTGAACTGCCGGTTAACCTGGTTGCCAGATTGTGAACCATTCCTTTGTCTCCCCTCCAGAATCTTCTTACATCATCCCGGAACTTATCATTCCATTCGGCCCATCGTCCACCGGGAAAAGATCCTACCTGATAGGCTCCTCCCGCATCCCATGCTTCGGCAATTATTTTGGTATTTCTCAGGACAGGGTCTTCGGCAATCCCCTCCAGAATAGGCGGGTTTTCCATAAGATTCCCCTCCTGATCTCTTCCGAGAATGGATCCCAGGTCAAAGCGGAAACCATCAACATGCATTTCGATCACCCAGTAGTGGAGACAACTTCTGATGAGAGACCTGACAATGGGATGGTTGCAGTTTAGTGTATTCCCGCAACCGGAATAGTTCATGTAAAATCGTTTATCATCGGATAAAATGTAATATATCTGATTATCCCAACCGCGGAATGAAATGGTCGGCCCCAGTTCGCTCCCTTCTCCGGTGTGATTAAACACGACATCGAGTATAACTTCGATTCCCTCTTTGTGCAGTTCCCGAACCATTTCCTTGAATTCCCTTACCTGCTCTCCATTATTTCCCGAAGAAGAATAATTCCCTTTGGGAGCAAAAAAGGAGATGGGGTCGTAACCCCAGTAATTCTCCAGATGTTCATCTGTCATGGGATTTATTCTGCTGACACTATCCTGGTCGAATTCCATTATGGGCAAAAACTCCAAACTGGTTATACCCAGATCTTTGAAATAGGGGATTAATTCTGTTACCCCTTTGTAGGTCCCCCTATGTTTGACTCCCGAAGATTTATCTCTAGTCAAGCCGGCCACATGGGTCTCATATATTATGCTGTGCCTTAAGGGGAAATTGAGAGGCCTGTCTCCCTGCCAGTCAAAATTGTCCGAAATGACTATAGACTTGGGCATGTCCATGATATCGTCGTATTCACTGAAAGAGAGATCCTTTTCGGGAGAATCCCAGTCATAACCTCGGGCTTTGTCCAGATCCCAGTGCCCTGTAGAAGTAATCGCTTTAGCGAAGGGATCAAGAAGAACTTTGTATCTGTTGAATCTATGGCCTTTTTCCGGATCATAGGGACCATCTACTTTATAGAGATAAAACGTCCCCTCACCGATACCATCTACTCTTATATGCCAGACATCTCCGGTTTTATTCAGGTAGGGATCCAGGACCAGTTCTGCTTTGGGAACATATTTGTCTGCATCATTAAAGAGGAGAAGAGTCACAGATATGGCATGGCGGCTCAGAACGGCAAAATTGACACCTTCATTTTGAACAGTGGCACCAAACGGGAGAGGTTCTCCCGGTAATATTGTATATTTATTGTCTCCGTTATTTACAGGCATATTCATTTTTCTCCAAGATAAAAATCAACTTACAATATAATATGAAAAGCAGAAATATTAAAAAAATAATTAATATCTTTTTTTATCAATTAGTCTGATTGTATTACAATTGGTTTGACTTCTGGAAATAAGAGTTGTACCATAAACATGGTGACCCACCCTTCAGTATCTGAAAAAATAATCAGGGAAATACTTATCGGAGTGAGGAATATATGTCCCGTCAAAACACAATTCTATGTAGAACAAAATTTTTAATCCCCATGGGGAAATCTGACAGATCAAAAAGAATCAAAGATGGTTTTATACTGACACAGGGTGAAGAGATACTCGAAGTTGGAGCCTATTCATCGGTTAAGGGAGAATCCCTACTGAAGGAGTATGGAAAAGATCTGACTGTTATGGGGTTTGAAGGTGATGCAGGATCCATGAAAGAATCTGAGATCCCCTGCCTGAATACAATAATGCTCCCGGCATTCGTTAAAGCTCATGGTCATGATCACGAGCAGCCGTTAATCGGTATAGCTAAAGATGTCCCTCTGACAGAATGGCTCGATAAAGCTGTTAATCCCTTTACAGGGTACATCAACGATAACAATGATATGCTCACGAAAGAACTGGGTATGTCTCCCCAGCTTGTGACCTATTATATGGCCAGAGTCTGCGATATCAATTACGGTATTACAACCAGTATGGTGCATCACTGCAATCACAGTAAGTATCACGCAGCGGAAATAGCCAGAGCCAATGAAGCTGCGGGAACCACCATGATCGTCGCTATCGGGGGGCAGGATAGATTCTATTATGAAGCTCTTCTCGATACACCGGAAGAGGCTGTCGAAAGGCTTGTTAAAGCTTCACAGATTAAAGGTCTGAAGAGAACCTCTTTCTGTCCCGGTCCGGATCAACTTTTCTCCAATAGCCGAAAGGTACTTATACCTTTAAAGCAATGGGCAAGGGAAAACAATACCCTATTTCATATCCACAGTTCGGAAGAGCCAAAAACCACAGCATGGTTTAAAAAGGAAATCGAGCCGGGGATGTCTCCCGTTCAATATGCCGATTCTATTGGGATTCTCGATGAGAACAGCGTTTTGGCCCATCAGGTCAACTGTATACCCGAGGATTTGGAAATACTGGCTAGAACAGGAACAAAAATAGTCCACAATCCCCTGGCCAATACCATTTTAGGCTCGGGAATGCCTCCGATTATGGAAATGATAAAAGCGGGAATCCCCGTGGCCATTTCTACAGATGGTTCGGGCTCCGCGGATAACCAGAATATTATTGGGGCAGCCAGAGCAGCGGCTCAATACCAGAAAGCTTTTCATCAGGATGCCACTCTGCTGAAATCGGAAAAGCTTCTGGAGATGATTACTGTTGTTCCCTCTTCTATCTTGAGAAAAAATCAGGGTGAGCTGACTGAGGGAAGACAGGCGGATTTTATTCTTCTGGATCTTAATAAACCCAATATGACACCCACACGACTCGACAATGTTATAGAGAACATCATCTGGGCGGCCGATGGTAGTGAAATCAGTACAGTTGTAGCTAGGGGGAGGATTCTGAAAAACGATGGTGTCATAAAAGATTTTATAGATGGAACCAAACCGGAAGAAATTATGGCGAAGGTGCAAAAACTGAGTGAGTTGTATGCAAAACACAGAGAAACAGCTCCGGAAATAAGCGGAACCGGCGCCCATAACCAGCATTGATTGTAATTGATTATCTATAAATAATTTAAATAAAAGATTGTACCAGAAAACCCGGAGAGGCCCCTCCCCGGGTTTTTTTGCAACTCTAGTTTGAATTCACTATATTCTTAAGGAACTCCACAATGGAGAACTGTATGCTGATTCCACTGTAGGTATGGTAACTAAAATTACAATAAAGCTTCCCCTATAGGAATCCTTAAATTCATCTTTTATAAATTAAAAAAGCTATGATTTTCTTATATCCTATACTCTATAATACATTTTAAGATACATATTGTATTCTAAGGAGACAGGTCATGACTAATTCAGAAAGAGCCGTCAATAAGTTCAAAGAGGGGTATAATTGTGCACAATCCGTCCTCTTCAGTTTAAGCAGATATACGGATATCGATGAGGATTTTTCCCTAAAACTGGCAACAGGTTTTGGGGCGGGAATGGGCCGGACACAACATGTCTGCGGAGCTGTTTCCGGAGGCCTTCTGGCTATAAATGCTATGTATGGTCGCGGAGAAAAAGAATTAAAAGAGAAGCAGGACGATGTTTATCAGAAAGTTCAGCACTTAATTGGTGAATTCAAGAAAAGAAAGAAAACAATAATCTGTAGAGAGTTACTCGATGGATGTGATCTATTAACTCCCCGGGGACAGAGCCGATTTAGTTCGGAAAATATGATTGAAATGTGTCATAGTTATGTTCGTTCCGTCGTGGAAATATTAGAGGAGATTATGGAGGAGAAATAAATTATTGTTTTGTGAGAGAATCAGAAAAAAAGCTGGATGACTTAGGGAAATCCTGAAATAATGTAATGAGAACAAACATAATAAAACGAATAAGGATATCATCTATGTGTGCAGAACATTATTTTCCGGAAAATTATCAGTCAATTTTGTCTCTTGAAGAATCAGAGAAGGCTATTGTAGAAATAAAGAACTTTTTTCAGACATATATTTCCGCGCAGTTAAAATTGAGGAGAGTTACGGCTCCTCTGTTTCTTGAAAGCAGTACGGGTTTGAATGATGATTTAAATGGTGTTGAGAAACCTGTTTCTTTTATGCCCGCCGGCTTTGATGGCAAAACAGCAGAGATTGTCCAGTCTCTGGCAAAATGGAAGAGAATGATGTTAGGTGATTATTGTATCGATCTGGGATATGGACTCTATACGGATATGAATGCCATTCGACCCGATGAAGACCCTGATAATCTGCATTCCTACTATGTCGACCAATGGGATTGGGAGATGGCGATTCCTGCAGAAAAGAGAAATCTTGATTTTCTAAAGAGTGTTGTTAGAAAAATCTACTCAACCTTAGTGGCGACAGAATTCCTAGTCTATGAGAGTTATCCGGAAATATTACCGATTCTTCCTGAAGAAATAACCTTTATACATGCTGAAGATCTTTGTCAGAAATATCCTGATCTTAGACCATCAGAAAGAGAATCAGCCGTTGCTGAAAAATACGGTGCTGTCTTTATTATGGGTATTGGAGCTGATCTGTCTGATGGTAAACCTCATGATGGTAGAGCTCCTGATTATGATGACTGGAGCACTGAGACTTCTGATAAAAAGAAAGGGCTCAATGGAGATCTCATTTTGTGGAATCCTGTTTTGAAGAGAGCTTTTGAGATCTCTTCCATGGGTATAAGGGTGAATAAGGAAGCTCTTCTTACACAGCTCGCAATCAGAAAATCTGAAGATCGTAAGAATCTACAATTTCACAAACGTTTACTCAATGGAGATTTTCCCGACTCAATCGGGGGGGGGATCGGTCAGTCAAGATTGTGCATGTTTTTTCTCAGAAAAGCTCATATTGGAGAAGTTCAAGCTAGTTTATGGCCGGAAAAGATCACAAAAAAATGTGAAGAGAATAATATTTTCTTTATGTAATATCCGATTTATCCTATTTCGATTCGGGGGG
>JAEINM010000241.1 GCA_016342385.1 Spirochaetaceae bacterium
TTTAGAGCGCCTGGTGGGAATCGAACCCACGTCATCAGCTTGGAAGGCTGAGGTAATAGCCATTATACCACAGGCGCGTTGATTGTTTTGTTTCGTTTGAGAATATATCAAAGAGGTTTTTTCTTGTCAAGAGATGTTGTATAAAAAAAGCAGCCCCGGTTAAAAGGCTGCCGCAGTGTAAACTGTTTCTTCTTATTTCACTTGTATTTCTTCTGTTTTACCCTCTTTTAAATAGAGACTTCCCTCAATAGCACGCATGCAATTAACGATGGAGACTGTATAGGTACCGGAAGGGACTGATTCTTTCGGGAAAAACCCTACTCTCTTCCCATTCCAGGCGAAAGTACCTTCTATGAATGGTGTAATGGAAAATGCTTCGCTAATATCTCTCTGGTACATCTCTTTGGTAAACTCAACGACTATCAGAGGTTCACCCTCTCCTTTAGAAGAGGTTATTCTTTTGATTTTGGGACGTAGAGTTTCCGTTGAATCTGTAATTTCTCCTGCTGAACTTCCCTCTTCTGAAAGGGCGATGACGGTGCCGAAGGCTGGTACTGTCACAATCAAATTTCCGTTATTGATCCTAAGCCTTTCATCAGGACGGCTGTGACTGTCCCTGTCACTTCTGAATATGAGCTTGAGTTTTTCTTTTTCACTAATATTCATTGACCATAAAGGGATAGAAACGACCTGTTCCGTTTCGTTGTTATTCAGAGTGACTATAACCTTATTTTCATTGTTCCACCGACCATATGAAAATATTCCCGGCTGATCAAATTTCAAAGAAAGTAATGAGCCGTCTCTTAGAGAGGAATACTCTTTTCTGATGGAAATAATCTCCTTATAGAAGCTCAGCATCTCCTGATCCTCATTACCCCAGGGATAGGTTCGACGGCTATCGGGATCGGTAAAACCGGCGAGTCCCGCTTCATTGCCGTAATAAAGAGTCGGAGCACCGGGCATAGTCATCTGCATGACAGCAGCTTCCTTCATAATCCCCTTATTCAAATTTTTATCAGCCAGTTCCGGTGTCGATGTATCAGTTGAACTCTTCTGTTCATCCACAAATCCTGATGTTCTGCTCAGGAAACGGGAATGATCGTGATTATCCAACTGGTTCATAGCAATCTCCATGGAGTTCCATGGCATCTTAGCCATTTTTTCCCGTAAATCCTGTTCAAAATTCCGACTGTTGTTTTTCAGCTCTTCTCTGTAATAGTAGGAGTGTTTTTCCATGCCGGTGAAATAGAAACTCAGGGGTTCAAAAAAGGCATCATAATTCATTACGGTGTCCCATTCATCACCTCGGAGCCATGCCGAGGAATCGCCATAGATCTCTGCCAGAATGACAGCTTCGGGATTCACCTCTTTGACCCGCTCTCTCATAATTCTGTAAAACTCATGATTATAGGCTGTGCTGTGCCCCAAGTCGGCGGCCACATCAATCCTCCAACCCTCTACACCGAATTCTACCCATTTGGCTATCATGTCCATAATGGTATCCTCCAGAGCCTGATCTCCTTCAAAATTCAATTTGGGAAGCGTTTTATATCCCCACCAGGCTTCATAACTCTCATTATCCGGCCAGTTATCTTTTGAAAAACTATAGTAATTGACATAAGGGGAATCGGGTGATTCATAAGCACCATCCTCTTCGTATATATGCTCTCTATCGAGCCATTTATTAAAAGAGCCACTGTGGTTAAACACACCATCCAGTATGATTTTAATTCCCCGTTTTTCCGCTTCATCAATCAGTTCTTTTAATTTATCATTCGATGCCTCCAGATTTTCCCGATCTGTTGTCCTTTTTATATATCTTTCGGCATACTGATTAACGGCAGAAGCATGGCTCATCTGGGGATTTTTATAATTGGGATCATCTTCAGGATTGATAAGAGCGCCACCGTCATTAACGATAGTCCCCACATGAGGATCGATATAACTGTAATCCTGAGCATCGTATTTATGATTTGATGGAGAGACAAATAAGGGATTAAAATAGATTCCGTCAATTCCCAGTTCCTGCAGATAGTCCAGTTTCTGAATAACACCTTCCAGATCACCACCATAGAACTCTCTGGTTCTGTTACTTCCTTCGCTATACTTCGTTGATCCATCGGGGAATTTATTCCAGTCTTCAACCTCTATAGAGGGAAAATTATCATACATATACTCATTGGTCATGACATCATTAGAGGGATCACCATTGTGAAAGCGATCGATAAAAATCTGGTACAGTACCGCTCCACGCATCCATGGGGGAACTGTATATCCGGGAAAAATCTTAAATTTAAAGGAATTCCCCGGAGGACTCATCTCTATACCTCGGCGGCTATAGAAAACAGATTTATTCCCCTGGGCTACTTGAAAATAATAATTAACCGGCTCAATCCCCGATTGAATATCAGCAACAAAGTAGTCAAAAACTCCATCACTTGAACTTAGAAGCATATCTGTTTCGCTCTGATTTGTAATCAGCCTGACAGTATCTGTGGAATGACTTTTGACTCTGATCCGTACTGTAACAGGTTCATTTTTCCCAGGTTCTGCGGGAAAACGGTAACGCTCAGTCCCATCGGAATAAATATATCTCGCTTCAAAACGTTCGAGAGGCTTCTCTTCACTTGGTCCACAGGATAACAAAACTGATGCCATACTGAAAAACAGCAGAATCTGCCATATTTTATCTTTCATGATATATTCTCCCCTCCTCTGCTTCTGCTTTTTCCTCTGACCAGCTGACAGTTTTATCTCTATCGGGTATAAAAGCGGGATTACTGTGGTCATCGGGAAAATCATCCAGTTCGATCCAGGCCATTTTTACGATCCAGGCCAGACCGCTTTCATATTCCACACGATACTCGTTAGCATCATCCAGTGCAAAATACACCTTACTGTCAGTTTTTTCGAATTTCATCAGAATCGACCAAATTCCATCACCTGGCTCAATGTCTCCATGTGTTCCATCATCATACATGGCATATGTAGGCCAGCTGCCACCGGCAAAGGCTGATCCGCTATCGGGATCATACCTGAATGTTCCCTTAATATATAAAGGAGGCTTGAAAGACTCTGCTGGATGTGAATGATTAATCCATATATTTTGAAGCGTATTTGTATCTACTGTAATAAGCACATCAGCAGTTTTTTTCAAAGCTCCCTCGGGTAAAACGGTAATGTCCAGAGTTTCAGATTCACTTTTTCCATCAATGGTCACATGAACCTCAATTTCGACATTCCCACTGATTGTGGGAGCCCTGAAATCGACTTCACCGGCAACATCCGTCCCGATGATTTCACCGGAAGTTGAATTCCACTGAAATGAGGGAAATCCTTTAGTGCCTTCAGAAACACGACAGGATATTTCCAGATTCCCTCCGACCTCCACTTCCAGTGAATCTGAAGTCAGACTCACTGACATTTCAGCCGACAAGCCACCAATGCAAACGATTGCACAGAAGACCAAAAAAAAGACCGTCTTTTTCATAACTAGTTTTCTCCTTTATCTAAGGAGAATTGTCACCGGTTTTTAATTTTTATTCAAGGTTTTTACAAAATGATTTTTCAAAGGAAAAAACTGGCTACTGTGGCGGAAAATCCAGAGATGAGTATACAGGAAAGAGTTCCTACAAACATACCGAAAACCTGTCTTCTCCAACCGGAAAATTTCAATTTTTTTTTCAGCCCCGGAATTGTCCTGACATGACTGATAATAAGATTAAAAATCAGAAGATCAAATACAAGCCAATATAAAACATTACATATCATCATAATCGAGAAGGCATGGAGAATCAATTGAGAAAAAGATAGAGGAGTGACTGACTTTTCCATAATTCCAGATAGAGAATAGAGGGGAAATCCCACGATGAAAAGAGCAAAAACAAAGCCTGTAACAAAGGTCTGCTTAATCTCTTTATCAGTTTTAGGAGGTATATCATTTTTCAGGTTATCCGGTAGGTCCTGCATCCAGATTCTGGGATTTATCAAAACAGAAATCAGAATTATCAGAGAAAAACCACCAGTGTATATAAGCCCATGTATTATAATATGATCTGAAAACATAGAATGCTCTCCTTTTCTTCTCTGTACACAATATACAGAATTAAATGTTCAATAACAATATGAAAAATACAAAGGAGGTCTAGTTCTAATTAAAAATAATTATCTGTGACAGATGTCATATGTGAATGATTAAAATCAGTAAAATAATCGGGAATAATGATATCTTCCAGAAATCGTCCCAAAGATAAACCGGCAGCATGTGCTATATCGGGCCTGTTCATTTTCAGATACATCGACTTATATGTCATCAATGTTATAAACAGTGTTTTGTTTTCCGCCAGAGCCTTAATAATGGATATTCTTGCTTCGCTGCTGAAATTGTTCCATGCTTCTGAAGAAAAATCAAAAACAGCCCGCCAATTAAATAGTCCCGGAACTCCGATATGAGATAAGAGAGACGGCTTGTATTCAATGAGCTCATCGAGGATTTCATCTAATTCACGCCTATATTTATCTGTCGCGATCCCTTTGAAACGATTAACCACATTTAATCCCTTAATTTATTATCAAGACTTTTATTTTACAAGCTTTTCCAGAAGTCACAAGTCTTTTTTTAGAGGTCCCCCCTCTTCTGAGGGGGATTTCTCCATTACTTCCTTAAGATAAACTCAACTCTCCTGTTCTTCCAGGCATTCTCAAGATCACTATGAGGCACAACGGGATTTGTTCCGCCTTTTCCTATGACATCGAGTCGACCTCGTGAAACCCCCAGAGAGATCAGACTGTTACGTACAGTTTCCGCCCTCTGAAGTGAAAGAGGCTGAAGTTCCTCTATTTCCTCTTTTTCTGCAAGTTTCTGATTATAAAACTTGGTACTGGCAGCATTTCCTTCAATGAGAATTCCATAACTGGAGTATTTTTTCAGAATTTCTGCAATTCGACTGAGAATCTTTTCATTTTTCTCTTTTAAATCTCCCGTATCATTATATTCCGCACTATCGGGTTTAAATGTAATACTGGAAATCTGTATTTTAAATCGATCTCCATCGCGTACAACCAGTACATCGACAGGGATTACTCCATCGGCAGTTTGTGAATTCCCCAGAATATCACTTACAGAGAAAGTGTAGGTATAATCTTCGGCAGACTGTACCAGTTCACCTTTCATGGATCGTCCATCCCAGATAATTTTCTCAGATGGTCTTCCCCGACCTTTAAAGGAGATAAATTCCCTACCTTTTGGATCATAAATAACCATTGACCAGTCTTTTATCGGACTCAGGTCATCAACGGCAATGGATATGTTCAATTCATCATCAACATTATCATCATCAGGAGAGAATGGATCGGGCTGCATCAGCAGTCTTACATCAGGAGCACTGTTATCGAGAACAAATGGTGTGGACTCAATAACAGGATTATTCCCTTTATTGTACTGTAGAGAGAATAAAGCGGAGTATTCCCCTTCCACAATGGATCCACTGTCACTTTCCCCGTCCCATGTTATAGTGGTGGGTATTCCGCTGAAGTCTTCATCTTCAAATGTTTTTATAACCGATCCATTTGAAAGTTTCATTTCCAGTTTCCAGCTGTCGATTCCGGTCCTGTTGCTCACAATTAAAGAAAATACCTGAGAATTTATACCATTGCTTAGCGATGGTGCAAAGGCATTGTTCTTTACAGTGATAAAAACAGGAGTGTCTGCTGTATCAATAGTGACTCTACTGATTTCCTTAACAGTTTTGTTACCTGCGGCATCTTCACTTTGAACAACATATTTATAATTGCCATCAGGAGACTTATTTCCCGACTCATCACTGCCATCCCACTCTATGGATTCCAGTCTGTTACTCCAAAACCAGCTACGGACAGCATTTCCCTTCCCGTCTCTTATATAACCGTAAAACTCTTCCTCATTACTGGAAGACTGAGAGATTGACAGGACATCTTTTTTCCTGTCCCCATCTGGTGAAAAGACAACATAAGGTGCTTCGATATTTATTTCAGGACTAATGGTATCAAGAACAAATTCACGGGAGCCGGCGTTGCGAATATTGCCGTTTACAAATTCTATTGTAATGCTGGTACTATAAATCCCGTCTTCTGCCGGTGTACCGCTATCACTTTTTCCATCCCATTTAAGATTACCGGGAATAGATCCATTACCGGACCAGCTTTTAATAGTATTCCCGTTCTTATTATCTACAGAGATCTCATATGAAGCGATTCTACTGCCTTCTTTTATTATCGGTTGAAGTTCAATCAGATCTTTTACTCCATCCCTGTTGGGAGAAAACGCATCGAGATTGACAGAAATAGCCGCTTCAGTATCGCTGTTATCCAGTTGAACTGTTACAATATTGGATTGGCTGCTATTTCCGGCTTTATCTTTTGAAGTGATATAGTATTTATATTCTCCATCTGCTGCAATATCACCATTATCCCGTCGTCCGTCCCATACGAGAGATCCCGCCAGGCCATTCTTCCAACTATAGGTTTTGACCGGTTTACCTGAAGCATCTTCAATGATACCTATCCATTCATCCTCAATGGAACCGGTTTGTGTAAACCTGGCAACATCTTTATTATTGT
>JAEINM010000242.1 GCA_016342385.1 Spirochaetaceae bacterium
TTACACTCCAAATTTTACAAGAATTAGTTTTGTCTTTACCATTTATTATAATGTACAATTTCTTCTATTGGTTTTCTCTTTCTTTTGGGAGGGTTTTCATCGGCATATCCGATTGTCAGTACACTAACAACATATTTATTTAATGGGATTCCCAGTACAGGGCGTATATGTTTCTGGTCAAACCAGGCTACCCAGCAAGTCCCCAGTTCCTGATGAACTGCTTCTAATACAATATGTTCAATTGCAATTGCAGAATCTCTAATTATTTTTTTCAGTTCCGGAAGAGATGAATCTTCAAATAATTCTATATTTTCATCTTTATTTCTTACACTTAGGTCCGCAATGCAAACAAGAAAAACCGGAGCAGTCCTCATCCATTTCTGGTTATTCGATACTGTAACAATTTTATCCTTTATTTTTTCATCATCTACAATTATGAAATGCCATGGTTGAGAATTATTGCCCGATGGAGCTTGATTTCCACTTTCTATAAGCAGATTTATGGTTTCAATTGGAACTTTCTTATCTTTATATTTTCTTATACTTCTTCTGTCCTCAATTTCTTTCATTTCATTTTCTCCAGTTATTAAAATGTTTAACAAAATTACTTAGAATAACTATTCATTAATAACAAAAGTTAAATCTACTCCAAACATATAACAATACTCCGTCAATACATAAACTCTTTTTTTCTTTTCCTTTAACAATTTAAAGGAATATTGAGCATATCCAGCGCTTCCATTTGGTGAACCATCCATCCAGTTTTCCGGAGACACCATTATATGAGAGGATTGTCTTATGTGAAAATGAGCTAGGTATTCCCAAGAAATTAACGAACTGACAGTAAGAATGGTCTTCGACCATCAAAAAAAATTTGAAAATTTATTAATAGAATATCCTGAATAACAATAGTTGTCTTAAACTAAAATGGTGAGCACTCCATAGCTTGTCTGCTAGTTTATTAAAGAGGTTCTTTTATGGAAATAAATGTCAAAAGAAGGGACGTACTATTTAAACCGGATTCTTCAAGAGTTATAGCCCGATTTCTCTACACTAATGATGAAAGGAGCAGGACAATAATTAGTAGAGTTCTGCAATTGAACGAGAAAGAAGCAAAGGAAAAGCTGAATCAGGTTTTAAGAAAATTTTCCAAGCGCCACAGGAGCATATCCAATATTTTTAATAGACATTTTCTTCTCCTTGATGGATTGATGAAAGAAATGGAAATAAATCCCCTGGAGCTCAGTGTAACCCAGAAAGCTCTTATTGGATCGTATTTCACAAAAGAGTATTCTGTTGAATCCGCCGCTTTTTTCAACCCCTCAATAATGGAGTCTCCTGATCAGACAGGTGTAATGCCCGATGCGAAAAGAGTCAATCTCAGTTTCCGGGCTACAGGCGAAGGGCATATTTCCTCTATAGTTTTCCGCACAGGTATACTGGATAAAGACAGCAACCTGACCCTTGAGCCCCTTGGCAATATGCCGGCAGAATCGGAGAGGATTAAAAGATTCATTTACGACAAAAAGATTTTTCTTGATAAGCTCAATGAAATGCAGCTTATTTACAGCATAGTTCCCACGGAAGAGATCCTTGAATGTCTCGATGAAAGATTTACTTATGGTGAATTGGAATCCTGTGTCAGAGAGGCGATCAAACGCAATAAATTCCCTTTGGAAATAGAAGAAGCATTCAATCAGATTATGTGGCTGGCCTCTTCCGATTACGAAATTGATTTTTCCATGGATTCAGCCATTTCTGAACGGGTCATATTCCCCATATCTTCAACAGAGAGAAACGGCATAGAAGATGCCAGATTTGTTCGCTTTATTGATGATGATGGCCAGGTTATCTACTATGCCACGTATACTGCTTACAATGGAATGTCCATTATGCCCAAGCTGATAGAGACAAAAGATTTTTATCTCTTTAAAGTTCTGCCTCTCCATGGACATATTGCCAAGAATAAGGGAATGGCTCTATTCCCAAGAAAAATAGACGGTAAATATGCCATGTTATGCCGTATGGACGGGTGCAATAACTACATCTCTTACTCTGAAAACATCAATGCGTGGAATGAAGCTTTTCTTTTCCAGTCACCCCATTATCCCTGGGAATTTGTTAAGATTGGAAACTGCGGCTCACCCCTTGAAACCAGGGAGGGATGGTTGATTATAACTCATGCGGTCGGGCCTATGAGAGAATATGTTCTGGGAGCAGTTCTTATGGATCTCGATCACCCTGAAATAGAAATCGGCCGTTTGAAAGCACCTCTATTGGCTCCCAATGAACAGGAGAGGGAAGGTTATGTTCCAAACGTAGTCTATTCCTGCGGTTCCATGATTCACAATGATGACCTGATAATCCCTTATGCTGTATCAGATTACGCTTCCACTTATGCAACTGTCAATCTTGAAGAACTTCTCTCAGAGCTTAAAAAAAACAAAATAAAGCCTCAATAAATTTAATGACCTCTATCGTCTCTTCCCTTTAAGCATTTTTTCAGATGCCAGTTTTCCCGTAACGATAGATATGGGGAAACCCGAAGGACTGTAGGTCCATTGACCGGCCTGATAGACCGATGGAAGAGGAGTGTTAACCGAATGAAATATCCGGGGTAATGTATGAACAACCGGCATAAAAGAGTTGGTAAAAGCCCAACCGGTTATTGCACCATGAGAATTTCCGGAAATTCTCTCAATGGTCAAAGGGGTAGAAGAGAACTGATCTATTATTGAATCTTTCATTCTCTTAAAGACTCCCTTATCCAATGTATCGATCATCGCTTCTTCCATGATTTTCTTAAATATCTCCAAATGACCTTTCTCTTTAATTATCTTTGTCAGGTCATAGTCGAATAACAAACTGACGATCAGTCCCGTTTTACCGGGAGGTGCAAGAGTATCATCACGTAGAACAGGGATGGAGATTTCAAAGGTATTCAAAAGGCAGAATTGCTTCACATATTCTTTCAGCAGATCTATTTTTCCCGTTTCCCGATAATGAGTCAGATAATTCTGGTCAACTGAAGAAAGACCTTTTGTCTTAGACGTATAAAAGAAATGTTCGCTGCATTTTTGTGAGAAAAACTCTTTGTCCTTCTCAAGGGTTAGATAAACAGTAAAAACAGAATCACCACCGTGTAAAAGCTCCAATTCCTCTCGTTTCCTTTTGACTGTTTTACTCAATTTTCTGCTTTTTATTTTTTCAATATCAATAATTCTGTAAAGAGTCTTACTATCGGCAGCCCATAACAAGGAATCATAGGAGAAACCTTCTCCTGTAATATCGAGAAGCACCTTTTCTTCAGGATGAAGTTCATCTGCTCTCCGGTTTGTAAGAATAATTCCTTCCCTATCAGTAATATATTCTGTTAGCCTTTCTACAAGAGTTCCAGTTCCCCCTAAGGGATAATGATAATCATTGTATAATTTAAAATAACTGAGGGCAAAAAAGGTTGGTGTGCTTCTGAAAAAATGCTGTACGATCATATCAATTAATGACTGATTTGAAGTAAATCGGGAAATAAAATCTTCAACTGGATAATTCAATTTTAAAATTTTATTAATAGTCAGGAGATACCGGTATAACCAGGGAAGAAACTCCTTAAAGAGAAATCGGTGATTGTTCTTCAGATCCAGAAAAGCCGGATTATCAATACCATAAAGAACATCCATATAGGACATGACAGTCCCTATAGTTTTGAATATGTTCTGTATCTCTTCTTTGTTTTCGGGGTAGAAATGAATTAATAAATCTCTGTATTCATTGATATTCTCTTCATTGTTAATTCGTAAAGTGTAATCTTCAATTCCAACTGTTACCTGACTCCGAACAAAGTTCATTTGAATTCCCAATTGTTTCAACATGGGAAAAAGTATTCTGGTGTCTTCAAGGGAGCGTATACCTCCATCAAAAAGAACTCCTTTCCGTGTAAAAGAATTAACCAATCCTCCAGGCTTTTGTTCCTTTTCCAGCACTGTAACTGCTTTTCCGGCTTTAACGAGAAACGCTGCCGCTGTCAGTCCTGCAATACCACCTCCGACGATTAAATTCTCCACCTTCATTTTTTTCCCTTGAATTTCATCATTTTTACCTTATCCAAATTTTTTATGTATGAAACGGCGGTACATTTTACCGAACCGGGGAATATTGTTAAAAATATCTCCCCATAAGTCATAATAGTCCCTCTGGTGAGTTATCAGTCCCTCAGAGTTGATCGTTAATCGTGTAGATCCATACAGTGGAGTACTGGGAAACTTTTTAAACATCATTGTCATAATCCATTCAAGAATAATGGTATTTTCGTTTTGAGCTATTGTGACTATTTCCATACTGAGTTCTTTACTTCTTTGAGTCAGACGTTCGCACATGGCTGTAAAGTCTTCAATTCCCTCTATCCTCTGTATGGAATCCTGGAATACTATATCTTTATGGTAATAGGGAAAAATGTGAGACCAATCGGGTTTTCCCTCTGTATTATAGGTCTTTGACCATAGTTCCTTAACAGTATTCATATCTAATTTCTCATTCATTTTCACATCCATTTTGCTTTTCTATAACAGCAAGTATGATATATCATTAACTGAAAATCCCTGTTCTGCTTTAAAAAAATTCAGGTTCATCGGGAAATAAGAGGTCCCTCTTTTCCATTAATTCCTCACAGGAATCAATTTCATCACTCACTCTTATCAATATAAGAGGATTCATACCCCGATCAGGATTCTGTACCGGATTTGACTGCTGTCTCAATATTTTCATCGAAGCATCAATTACAAATTGTTCTGAACGATCTTCTATATAGCCGTATAAGTTCCCATTTGAATGTAGAACTAAGTGGTTTGTATAAATCTCTCTTCTGGTAATATAGAGCTCACCTTTAATTAAGCCCCCCATTTTCAGTTCAACAGTTGCGCCGGGATTCCCGTCATTATCCGGATCTGTCAACCGGGGATCCTTGGGATCTCTTGAAAGAGGAAGTGATGGATCACCTGTAATACCAAGAAGAGTAGGAGATTCCGGTCTGTATATTTGCCATTGTCCCTTTTCATATTGGAGTTCAACCTCTTGAATCCGCGGTTGAATAGCCTGAACGGATTCATCCTTAAAAAGGGATTTTACAAATTTCTGATTTATTTTTTGTTCGGCATGACAGAACGTATCGACCTGAAAAAGTTTTCCCTCTTCAATAAAAAAATCTGTATAACCATAGGAAATAACAAAAGTTTTCATGGGTGTTTTTGTTGTTACATCTTCATAAGCGACAACATCAAAATGGGCATAGTGTCCGGCGATCATTTGCATAGCTTCGTCAATATCCTCAGGTCCAATCCATAGAGAGTCATTTTCAGGAATAGTAAATAAGGGAGGCTCCGGCCATTGCCGTGATCCGGAACAGCTGATTATGAAAACTGTAAACAAGACAACAATAATAGAGTTTAATAATTTTGTTCGTTGCATAAAACATCCTTAGCTATAAAGATAATAGCTTCAGGAATTATTGGCAAATAAGATTTTATTTATAAAAACCGATCTACAGAATATTAATATTTCCTGCTGTCATAAGCCCAGTGAAGCAGAGCCTGTCTCTGCCTCTTTCTGCAGTCCAGAACTCCGGGAGGACAGTTCTTTTTTATCTGAGCAATGTGGCGAACCATTTGTTTCCATCTTTTAATCTGTTTCTCATCATAAGGAGACCTGCGACCCATGTAATATCTACTGTACCATTGAAACCAGCCTCGGGGGTCTTCGGGATATATCCATCGCCTTTCAATCCAATAGTTCAAACTTTTTGATGCATTAATACCAAAAAAATTTAATTGGGGATTATGAAATTCGTGGCATAACTTTGCCTCATCAAACCAATCATCAGGAAATTCATTTCGACAATCTGTCATGTATTTTCCCCCGAAAACACCCAGATAAAGCATCTCTTTCGGTGTTAATTCAGGATTAAAATCAGAATGAAAATTTTGGCCGACTGGTTCACTTAAAGCATATTGATAATTTTTCTGCATAAGGTCATTAACAATGACTATAGATTCTATTTCTCCCATATCTCAATTATACTATAACTTTTTATCATTATAAGCAGTCATCAACTCGTCCATCTGTTGGTTTAACTCTTCCTGAGAAGTGATTTAATAAAACTCCAGAACATTTTCATCGAGAAATAAATGGCATACAAACAGGATTTAATATTTAAAAATATAGTGCTACTAAAAAGAAGAACATAAGGAGATTCATTTTTCTATTTGCTCTTTTCTTTTAATCCGCTTAAAGTGTGACTTAACACCCACAGTTTTTCAGCAGCGTCTTTATCCAAAGCGTGAGGAGCCGGCTCCTCTTCAGTGGTGAGATTAAAAAACTTCCCGGAAATATTATCAAACTGGCTGTCACGGCCTAAAGAATACAAAGCCTCTGCAGAAATCACTGAAGATTTTGCCGTTTTATCAACCAATAATCTTTTAGAAAGCTTATAGATTTTACCATTGTTTTCACCCATTTGAGTTTTTACATTACCTGGATGCATGGCA
>JAEINM010000243.1 GCA_016342385.1 Spirochaetaceae bacterium
CTTTGGTAATTTCAAAAAGGACCTTTCCAATTCAGCTACAATCAAAAGTGAAATAGACGATAGAGTAAATGATCTGAAAGCCTCACTTCCCCAAGGCTATGACATTGTACTGGGAGCCGACGGTGAAATGCAGAGTGAAGCGACAGGCTTTCTGGGGCAGGCATTTATCATTGCTCTATTTCTCATATTCATCCTTCTCATAGGACAGTTTAACTCTATTGCTGATCCTTTCATCAGTCTTTTTGCCTCCTTTTTAGCCGTTGGAGGGGTTTTTTGGGGATTCTTCCTTTTCGGAATGAGCTTTGGGATTATTATGTCGGGAATTGGCTGTATATCTTTGATAGGCGTGGCGGTAAACAACTGTATCGTTCTGGTTGATTATACCAATATTCTGATTAAAAGCGGTATGGACTGGCGTTTGGCAATCCCAGAAGCAGGAAAAACCAGACTGAAACCTGTTATCCTGACAGCATTAACCACAGTATTGGCTTTAATTCCCATGGGATTAGGTGTCAGTTTTGACTTCCACACGATGGGAATGCAGTTTGATTCTGAAACCGCTGTCATGTGGAAATCTTTTGCCTGGGCCATGATGTTCGGTCTGACTTTCTCGACTTTTCTTACATTGATTATTGTACCGACCATGCTCAGTGTTAAACACAGTATCATTGATTGGTTCGCAAATAGACGGAAATTTAATAATCAAAAGAATCTTGAAATCACAGATATGGACAATTCCATATTCAGCAATAAAGAGGAAATCTATCAGACAATTCCCTAGATAAATATGATAATAATAACATATGATTCAATCTGAACACTACTTTAAAACCCATTCTATCTGAATGGGTTTTTGTTTGTAGTGACAATGAAGAACTGTTGACAATTTGAGCAATAATTTATACAACTTCTCTTAGTATAAAGAATTAAATAAAGGGTAGACCCCAAGGAGATATATTTTTGATTACCGCCAGTAATATAAGTTTGGCTTTTGGAAAAAGAAGCCTTTTTAAAGATGTAAACATTAAATTTACACCGGGAAATTGTTACGGACTGATAGGCGCCAACGGTTCGGGAAAATCGACATTTATGAAGATTCTATCTGGTGAGATAGAACAGGATACAGGAGAGGTGATAATTCCCCCCAATGAACGGCTGGGAGTCCTTGCACAGGATCATTTTGCCTTCGATGAGTTTACAGTTATGAATACTGTCATAAAAGGCCATCAGAAACTATATGACATAATGATTGAGAAAGATGCCATTTATGAGAAAGAGGATTTCTCTGATGAAGATGGAATCAGAGCCTCTGTACTGGAAGGGGAGTTTGCCGAACTGGGTGGATGGGAAGCTGAAAGCGAAGCGGCCATGCTGCTGGCAGGCCTAGGAGTTGAGGAAGATCTTTTTCAGAAGAAAATGGCCGATCTTGAAGACAATATCAAAGTGAGAATACTTCTCGCACAGGCCATTTTCGGTAATCCCGATAC
Organism: Spirochaetaceae bacterium; assembly: GCA_016342385.1. Lineage (GTDB taxonomy): Bacteria > Spirochaetota > Spirochaetia > DSM-2461 > DSM-2461 > Spirochaeta_F. Next base: position 1,488 of record JAEINM010000243.1, read on the forward strand.
TTTATTACTCGATGAACCGACAAACCATCTGGACCTTGAGTCTATTAATTGGCTGGAAGAATTCCTACTGAAATTTACTAACACTGTTATTGTCGTTTCCCATGATAGACATTTCCTGAACAAAGTATGTACTCATATTGCCGATATAGACTATGGGAAAATATCTGTTTTTGCCGGTAACTACTATTTCTGGCAGCAGGCTAGCCAGATGATTGCCAAACAGAGAAAAGATCAGAACAAAAAATCCGAAGCAAAAGCCGCTGAGCTGAAGTCTTTTATTCAGCGGTTCTCTGCTAATGCTTCCAAATCAAAGCAGGCCACATCAAGAAAAAAAGAACTGGATAAACTGGAACTGGCTGATATGCCCCATACATCGAGAAGATTTCCCTATGTTGCTTTTAAACCTGAGAGGGAAACAGGAACTATCATTCTGGAAATTAAAGATCTGTGTAAAACAATAGATGGCGAAGTGATATTTAAGGATCTGAATCTTACTATTAATAAAGGTGATAAAGTGGCTCTAGTCGGTCCTAACAATTACGCCAAAACAATTTTTATGCAGATAATAGCCGGGGAAATGGAAGCTGATTCGGGAACCTACACATGGGGTGTCACAACAAGTCAAAGTTATTTCCCGAAAGATAATACAGAGTATTTTAAAAGTGATATCAACATGACAGACTGGTTGAGACAGTATTCCGAAGAACAGGACGAATCATACATTCGAGGTTTTTTAGGAAGAATGCTTTTTTCCGGAGATGAGTCAATCAAGAGTGTAAACGTTCTATCCGGGGGTGAAAAAGTGCGCTGTATGCTTTCCAAAATGATGATGGCTTCTTCTAATGTCCTTATTTTTGATGAACCCACAGCACATCTGGATCTAGAATCAATTACATCATTAAACAACGGACTGGTTGAATTTACAGAAGTGATGATTTTCTCTTCTCATGACCATGAAATAGTGAACACAGTTGCTAATAGAATAATTGAATTCACACCTTCCGGAATCATTGACAGGCAGATGACTTTTGATGATTACCTCAATAGTGAGAATGTTAAAGAAGCCAGAGATAAAGCTTACGGTGGTGAGCATTTGAGACTGACCATTTAAAAACTGATGAGGATGTAAATTTAAAAAAAAGGCGGATTAGAATATCCGCCTTTTTTTATTTATATATTTATTTTTAAGCCAGCAAACCATTTGGGATGTATTTCAAAGGCACTGAGTCCCGAATCGGGATTATTAATGATCCAAGGTTCTGCACTATTGTGAAAAAGGGCAGATCTTTCAGTGTATCCCGGAATGTATATGTCCATAGACAACCCACCGAATACACTCATAAACCCCAATATTTTAAATCCCGCACTCAGTCTGGCTGAAGGAAATAAACTGTAGTACTGGTCTCTGGCAAAAGTCTGCCTGATAGCATCCTGTGCATCTGTCCCCGGTGCTACATTTTTAACAGATCCATCAATGTCAATATAGAGAGGACCTAGATTAATTCTCGCTCCAATACCGAACCCTGTGACAAGAACCGATCCCTGATTGTTTACAGGAAGCGCCATATAAGCAATATTATAGAAATTTCTGGAACCGGTCTGTATTCCGGTATAGAAGAAACCGGAGCTTTCATACCAGCCGCCAAGATCCATAATTCCATTTTTAGAGATAGTCAATAAACCTATAGGTAAACCATTGATATCATCATTGATATTAATCAGACCTATCTGCATTCCATTAACCTGCTTACCGACGTTTACCAGACTCATCTGGATACCATTGATATTTTCCGCTACGTTAAAAATTCCCGATGCCTGTACACCCCGGAGCTGTCCTTCTGCAATATTAAACACACCGGAAGCTTGAACACCATTCATGACACCACTGGCTATATTGAAAACACCGGAAGCCTGAATCCCATTCATAGCTCCATCTGTTATATTAAAAACACCCGCAGCCTGAGCACCAGTAGTGAAGTTTTCGGTAATATTGAAAACACCGGCAGCCTGAAATCCATTTAATTCAGAAGCACTTATATTAAAAACACCAGATGCCTGTGCTCCGAAAACTTTACCTTTTGTAATGTTAAAAACCCCTGATGAGGCAAAGCCCCACAAATCTCTTTCGACGATATTGTAAACACCGGAAGAGAGAAAACCATGGTGATCCCGACCGGTCTGGTTACTTATCGCCGCGATCTGGGCTCCATATACATCGGCATATGTCATATTCATAAAACCGAGAGCAAATCCGTTTATTCCATAGGGTTTACCTATAAAATTCAAAGAGATATTGCGCACATCATTGGCTGACCAGCTTGAAGGGGTCGCCGACACACCAAATACAGAATATTCTAAATCTGTTCTCACAATATCTTCAGCTCTATCGGACTCTTCTGGTATATCATTCGGGCTTATATCAATATCATCGCGAGACTCATTGATTTCCCGATCCATTTCTTTACTGAATTTGTCCGCAATTATTGAACGGATCTCCTTCATTTTCATCTCAAGAGATTCTTCCACTGATTCTATTGTATTATCCAGTATTTCACCGGGGGTACTTTTTTCAGGCTCGACTGCTACATCAACTTCATTACCACGACTCCTGGCAAAAGTCCGTTCCACTTCTGTAAAATTACTGTTTTTAAGAGCAATTTCTCCTTTTTGAACTGTAATAATGGATGATGTTAAACCAGAATCTGTTTCCAGATCCACTTTGTAAACCCCTGCTGGTAGTGATATTGAAACAGGGATTCCTGCTCTTTTTCTGAACTCGACGACCAGATGATCGGAATCATCACGAAAAAAGATTCTACCATCGATATCTTTATCAATGGATATCGTAGAAATAACTTCACGTAGATCAGTCAGGACAAGATCACCTGATCCCGTAAGGTTTATACTGTATGAAGGATGCTGAGCTCCCGCTATTGAGGAAGTCGTGCGGTCTAATGTTTCGTCTGCGGCAAAACTATAGGCTTCATTGAGAGTCACAGTTCCATCCTGAGTATTATCAGCGGCTCCCCGTAATGCTGAAACCAGATAGTGAGTAAAAAAAGAACCTTCAATCAAATCCGATTCCTGAGCTGCTTCGTTTTCAGAACTTGAAGTCAGAAAAGCATGACCGGTTGTATCAACAGATTCATCGATAAGAAAAGGAGCCTTTTTAATACCGCCTTTCAATCTTGTAAAAGAACCAGATGAACAGGAATCCAGAACGGCAACTTTTACATCAGTTCCCATTGCATCAATCTGAAATCTCAAATCGGAATAATTGAACAATTCTCCACCGGGAAGTATACCCATTTCATCGGAATGACCGGAATAGTAAAAGAAAAACTCAGTTCTTCTGGAATTCCCTTTTTCCCGTTCAATTAAGAGCTTCATATTATCAAAAGCCGATTGTATATTCTCAGGAACCGCATCAGTGACAATAATCGAATCAGAGGAGGATAACCCGCCAATATCCGATAAAACTTGATACATGGAGAGAGCATCGGTCTCGGCATATTCAAGACGGACTCTTTCCATACCTCCGTCATTCGATCCGGCAAAAATGGCAAATCTCTTTAATCCGGCCGGTTGTTCCTGGGAAAAGACCGGGAACACTATAATAGAAACCACAATAAGAAGGGTTAACTTTTTCATTATTTCACCTCTTCCTTAAAAAGGATAATTGACTGCTGATTGAAATCTACGGGCAGAGACAGCATTTCTGATTTATTCCCCTTGGCTATGCGAGCGGCTTTTTCCATAATCTCTTGTGCATCAATTTCATTGTCGGAAGAGATAAAAAAGAACCGTTCAAAAAATGGAGCGTTATCGAGCTCATAAGAGAACGGTAAAAATATCTTCCCGCCAGAATCGAGTCTTGTGCTGGAATAAACATTTCCGGGATAGTGTAATGTGACTGTTCCGCGACCATCAATTGAAAAAATAACGCCATATTTAATGCCGGCACCGTCATAACTGATCTGCAGAAGGTCCTTTTCTCTAACAAGGGAATTATTTTCCAGCAGTTCTGCTTCATCAGCATTTCCTCTATAGATAGATAGAGAGGGCTTGTTACCCTTCAGTCTTATTATATCATTTTCGGCAATATCATTTTGCGGTTGTCTGTTCATAGGGAATATTGCGAAAAAAAGAAGAAAAACAGCTGCAGCAGATAGAGGTATATATATTTTTCTGTAATTAAAATTCCCTTTTGTGGTTTTGTTTTGTTCAGTTAACTTTTTTTGAATTTTTTCAGCCATATGGCCAGGAGGATATTTCATCAGAATATCCTCGTTAGATTCTTTTAATTTATCGAGAATCTCATTATCGTAATTCTCGGGATTTAATTCACCAAGTAAGATCTGTTCATAGTAGAAATCCTTTAATACTTCCTTTTTCACAGATTATACCTCCTTTAATTCTAGCCCGTTTTTTCGAAGAACTCTTAATCTTTTTCTAATTCCTGATACCGACATACCAACCTGTTCAGCTGTTTCTTCCAGTGTGAAACCATCAACATAATGAAGCATGGCAATTGTTCTGGTTGAAACCTTCTCGTTGGCAAAAAGCTTTTCGAGAAAAATTTTTCTTAAAACTCTCTCTTCCGGATCGTCTGTTCCCACAATGGTTTCAAGCATGGAATTATCAGTTGTCTCTTTTTTTCTGCTTTGACTCCGAAGGACGTTTAAACACACATTTGTAGCGGTTACATATAAAAGACTTGAAGGAGAGTCGCTATTTAAATCTTTCTCTCTCTTTAATATCTTAACAAAAACATCCTGCATTGCATCCAGAGCTGCATCTTCATTCTTCAATATGGAACGACATCGTCTTAAGACCATGGGGCCATATTTCCGGTAGAAGTCTTCAACATTTATAGCCATAAAATTAGTTTAATCTCCGTTACTTTTAAAACACCGGTATACATATAAAATGTTACCACAATTTTTTTTTATATCATTCTTTAAAGATTTCACTGATAGTACCATAAATCGGATGAAAAGATCTAATGTTTACAGGAGCAGAATAGGGGAGTGAGTGTGAGTGTGAAA
>JAEINM010000244.1 GCA_016342385.1 Spirochaetaceae bacterium
CATGGTGAAACCAGCACAGTTTTGCTCTATTTCCCATAACATATGATCACAAGCCTATACAATTCATGGTTTTACAGGATGGGTTCAATCTAAACGATAATTTTTACATGATTGTTAATATTATCGCTATAATTTTTGCATTTTGGGGGTTTTTCTCGTCATATATTCTTTTTTATCTTCCATATTAATAATCGAGAATCTCTTTTTTCAGATAATCGGAATACTCACTCAAGGATTTAATGACCATTTTCTCACCGGCTGAAAGCTGATGGCTTTTTTTATAGGTTTCCAGTCGTTTGTTAAACTCACCGAAGTCGGAGGTCTCTCCGTCTACAGGCGGCATGAGGATTCTTCCGGCACAGAAACTGATCCATCGCTTCTTTTCCTCTTCTGTCATGGTCTCGGGAAAATTCCGCCCCTGAAAACGCCTGAGCATTTCGGGAACACGGGGATCTTCAAAAGTCAGATCTCCCTTAAAAATTTCTTTTCCCTTGCGCTTGTGAATCTCTTTGAAGGCTTTTTTATCATCATCATGAAAAAAGCCGCCGCTATAGATCTGAAAATCGGGATCCGTTTTTTCAGTCATGATTTTACTGTCGTAAACCTTGTGGAGTTTTTGTATGAGGTTTTCACCTTTTTTCAGTTTTTCATAGTTATCCAGAGATCCTTTTATATCCAGTCCCAGCCGCAGGGCATTGTCCTCCGTCAATGTGCTAAAAGGGGCAATGGCAGGGCATTTATTGAGGTGAATTCCTTTAATGGGAATTCGTTTAACTCCTTCAGGCATCTGATCATGACGGGTGAAAATTCTCTTTTGAATCTCTTCGACAGGAAGTTCCAATAGAGGTGTCGGATCTTCCGACAGATCATAGGAAAGAATACAGTTCCGGTTATTGGGATCAACTGTAAGAGGAACAACAATCCCCGTACAACCCTTTCCATTGGTAAACATGGATGATGTATGGATAAGCGGTTTGGGATTGTGAAGATCGATGAGAGCCGAAGCCTCATTTTTCTTCCGTAGTTTGAAATAGTATTTAAACAATTTCGGCTGTTTCTCATGAACCAGCTTGGCCAGGTCGATTGTGGCATAGACATCAGAGAGGGCATCATGGGCATTTTTATGACTGAGCCCATTGGCCTTTGTGAGCTCTTCCAGTTTGAAAACCGGCCTTCCCTCTTCATTTTCCGGCCAGATTATCCCTTCGGGCCTCAGGTCATGAGTCATTCTGAGAAGATCAATGATATCCCAGCGGCTGTTGCCGCCGGCCCATTCACGCACATAGGGATCAAAGAAATTTCTATAATAGAGATTGCGTATAAATTCATCATCAAAACGGATGCTGTTATAGCCGGCGACACAGGTCCCTGGTCTTAAAAACTGCTGATTGATCGCCTTGATAAACTCATATTCACTAAGGCCTTTTTCCAGAGTTTCCTGGGGAGTGATCCCCGTGATGAGACAGGCCATGGGATCGGGAATGTAGTCTGGAGTAATTTTACAGTAGAGGACCAGGGGATCTTCTATGGGTTCAAAATTGCTGTCTGTTCTGACTGCCGCGAACTGGGCCACTTTATCCCAGGCAGAATCCCTGCCGAAAGTTTCTATATCGTACCACAATATTGTCTGATTCATATTGTCCTGATTATACCTTCTCTTCCTGCTTTAGAACAAGCAATTCATTGGAATCTTAGCATTTCATAAGTGATGAAGTGAATTCTCAATTGGATTGAGAGCAATTCTGTGGTGATAAAAGTAAACTTGTTGTAAACTCCCTATCATGGAAATTACAGTGATAACAGGATTAATAATGGCTGCTACGGGATTTCTTGCCGGTTTTGTAGACTCCATAGCCGGAGGTGGCGGAATCATCACCGTTCCTGTGCTGCTGGCATTGGGATTACCACCTCATCTGGCTCTGGGGACGAATAAACTTCAGGCCTCTTTCGGGAGTATAACTTCTACAGTCCGCTATTACAGGAAAAAACTTTTCACTTTGCGCGAAACTTGGCCGGGTATTGTCTTTACTTTAATCGGAGCCGCAATCGGAACTATTCTCATTCAATTAATCAACGCCGATTTACTCATGAAAGCTATTCCTGTGTTCCTGCTGGCTGTTTTCCTCTACACACTATTCAGCCCTCAATTGGGAGCCACGGATCGGCAGGTAAATATGTCTAAAATCCTCTTTTTCCCTCTGGCTGGAATCCTACTCGGATTTTATGACGGTTTTTTTGGTCCCGGAACCGGATCCTTCTGGACAATTGCCCTGGTAGTCCTCTACGGTCTGAATCTTAAAAAAGCAACCGGGACAACAAAAGTGATGAACTTTACCAGCAACATTGTCTCTCTTGTGGTTTTTCTAATAGGAGGCAAAGTTGTTTTTATGGCAGGACTTGTTATGGGTTCCGGCCAGATATTGGGGGCCTGGGCCGGTTCTCATATGGTGATCAAACACAGCACAAAATTCATTAGAATCTTTTTTCTTATTGTCGTAGGGGCAACTATCGCGAAAATATTATGGAGTGAGTTTTTCTAAATGTAAATACCATTCCACAGTTCTTCAAAAAAAGTTCTCCAGGGCAATATGCGAATGTCTCTTGATAATCGGGAATTTTCAATTCGTCGGGACAAACCTTCTGCCTGAATTTCTTCAATTCGGCGACTCAATTGCACAAACTAAACACATTCCCGCATAACAGATGCGGGTTAAGCGCAACTATCACAAATCTCTTTTCAATTTCAAGATCTCATTAATTTCATTTAATAACACATCGGGTACAACCGGTTTTACCAGGTATTTATCAACTCCTGTTTTCAAGTATTTATTCTGATCTTTTTGACTAAATCAGCCGCTCTCATGGCTCCCTGGAAAAGTTCGTCGGATTTCAACAATGTTGACGATCTCCCCCGAATGATTCAAAACAGAGAAAAGAGGATTTTTTTCCCAGAATCTCATCACTTTTATATCCTGTTAAATCTTCGAAAGCCTGATTGACATACTCTATATGACACTGAGGATCGATTATAATTATATTATCATTGGATTGTTTGATGGCGGCAGCCAGGGTAGCGACCAGATGAAGTTTTTCCGAATTGAATCTTCATGAGATGCATGCAGAAGCAGTAATAGTTCTCATGTATTCCCAATTTTCTAAAATACTTCTATGATTGTTTTATGAAAAAACCGCTTAACCACAAGATTGCCTATCTTCTCAGTCTCGGCATTATGGCAAAACTTCTGGTGGATACAAGTTTCCAGCTTTTTAATCCCTTTCTGACCATTATAGCCGCCGGAGTGGGAATGTCCGCTGTATCACTGGGAGGTCTGGTCGGGATTCGCAGTATTCTTGGACTCAGCGCACCGCTAATCGGAACGATGGCGGACCGAATGGGTTATAGAAAGGTTATGCAGGTTAGTCTGGTGATTACCGGTGCCGGGCTAATTATCTGTGGATTTTCGAAACAACCAGCTGTTTTTGCCGCAGGAATCATTCTGACAGGAGTCGGCCAGGCGGGTTTCACCCCCAATCTCCATGCCCATGTCAGTTCAAAACTACCCTACAAAAAAAGAGCCATGGGAATAGGAATTCTAGAGTACTCCTGGGCATTAGCCGGAATGATAGGGCTTCTCGGGACTGGTTTATTAATTGAAGCATTCAGCTGGAGATCCCCTTTTGTCGTTCTGGGAATATCTCTTATCATTTCATCTCTTCTCTTTACTTCTCTCCCTGAAAGTACACTCAGAAAAGTGAAAAAAAACTATCTTCCCATGGGCCGGAGAATAACAGAATTCTTAAAATTGGGGGGAAATGCCCGTTCGGCATGGGGAGCCCTAACGGTTCAATGCCTGGTTATTTTTTCTATTATGCACCTGATGATAATCCATGGAGGATGGCTGGTTGACGAGTACAATCTTTCACCTGCGGTTCTGGGGACTGTAGCACTGATAATGGGATTCACCGATCTCTCAGCCAGTGTTTCGGTCAGTATTTTTGTCGACAGAATCGGAAAGAAAAAAAGTGTCGCCATTGGCCTGACAGGAATGATTGTGGGTTTTATTCTCTTGCCCCTTGTAAACCTGACTCTCATCATGGCTGTTGTGGGATTGATAATACCCCGAACATTCTTTGAATTTGCCATTGTCAGCAATATTGCCCTAGTTAGTGAACAGGTTCCCGAAGAAAGAGGAAAAATCATGAGCCTCAATTCTGCGGCGGGACTTCTGGGAATAACCTCAGCGTCAGCTCTCGGTCCGGTAAATTACTACAATCTGGGGATAAACGGCCTGTCCCTTATCAGTCTGGCTGCTGCCGGTATCGCACTAATAGTTCTTCTCTTTATTGTAAAAGATCACTAATAACCCGAAAGGCCTTATCACGTAATTCCTTTTCACTAAGCTGAGAATGTTCTTCTAATGATATAACTTTTCCGAAAATGAGTTCAACCACTCCCGGTTTTACAAAAGGTGACGTAACCCGTTTCCTCTCCCAGGCTCCTTTTAGGGCAATGGGAACAATATCAGCTCCACTGTGTTTTGCTATTCGGAAAGGTCCTCTGTGAAAGGGTAAAAGAGAACCGGTTCTGGTTCGATGCCCCTCCGGTAATATTACAATTGAAGTTCCCCTTCTTACTGCTTCCTCAGCCTTTTCAAGGCTTTCCATAGCAGACCTCGTATTATTGTGACTGATAGGAATATTACCTAATTTTTTTACAATAGATCCCCAGAAAGGCCATTTGAAATGACTGTCCAGCTCGACTCCCCTGATAAAATGGGAAATGTATCCATAGAGGATAAAACCATCGAAAATATTTATATGATTGGCAATAAAGATATAGGATTTAAGGGGATCGGGCCGGCATAAATAACTGACCTTGACCCTTATTCCGAAAACACCGGGAATAAGCCGACCGATTGTCTTAATAGGACGATCAAGAAGCTTCTGATTACCTACAAGATTCTGGATCAGTATAAAAAGAAAAATAACCATAAGTAAAACAAAGGCTATTATATAACTGAATACATTTGTTATTCTGTGCATCGGCAGAAATCCTCATCACATTTTATAAGACCTACATAAAAAACTCGTATCTCTCTATAGAATATACTAATATTGTTAGAGCGTCTGTAAATCAATTAGAAAATCCGGAGTGAAGACATGAATAAAAAAGTTAAATGGGGTGTCCTCAGCACGGCAAAAATCGGGACTAAGCAGGTTATTCCCGCCATGCAGCAAGGTGAGTACTCAGAAATTACGGCCATAGCTTCGAGAAATCTGACTCGATCAAAAGAGATTGCCCAACAACTTCACATACCACTGGCTTACGGTTCCTATGAAGAGCTCCTTGCCGATCCTTCCATAGAGGCTATATATATTCCCCTCCCCAATAACTTTCATGTCCAGTGGAGCATAAAATGCATGAGAGCAGGAAAACATGTCTTATGCGAAAAACCTATCGCCCTAACAGTGGATGATGTAAAAAAACTCATAGAAGTCCGAGACAAGACCGGAATGAAAATAAGTGAAGCCTTCATGGTCCGCTCTCATCCCCAATGGATTAAAGCATTGGATCTGGTCAATTCAGGAGCATTGGGAGAAGTGAAAGCCATTCAGGGATTCTTCAGCTACTTCAACCGGGATAAGGACAACATCAGAAATAAAATTGAATACGGAGGAGGTAGTCTCTGGGATATCGGCTGTTATCCCATTAACACATCGCGGTTTCTTTTCAATGAAATTCCCGAAAAAGTAATCGCTCTGATAGAAAATGATCCCGACTTCAAGGTTGACCGGCTGGCTTCAGTTATACTCGCCTTTCCCTCGGGTCAGGCCCTTTTCACCAGTGCAACACAACTTTCGCCCTATCAGAAAATGACTGTTTTCGGAACAGAGAAACATCTGGAAATTGAGATCCCCTTTAACGCCCCGAAAGACAGGCCGAGCAGAATTTATCTCAATGATGCCCTTACGGGAGAGGAAGGGAGAGAAATGGTTGAAATTGGCATCTGTGATCAATACACTCATCAGGGCGATAATTTTTCCAGGGCCATTCTGGAGGGAGGAGATGTCCCGGTTACACTGGAGGATTCTCTAATCAATACAGCTGTGATTAATGCCATTTTTAAATCGGCGGAATCCGGGAAATGGGAAAATATAGAACTCTAAAAATATAGTCACAAAAAAAAGAGCTGCTGCAGCAGCCCCCGTTTCTAACATAGTTATTTAAAAGATTTACATAAAGCTGTCATGAACTCCCACACCAGTCCCACTGAGGATATCTGCATTTTTTCATCGGGGGAATGACAGTCCTGAATATTGGGGCCGAAAGAGATCATATCCATCCCGTCATATATGGAGCCCACAACACCGCATTCCAATCCGGCGTGTATGGCTTCAATTACCGGCTCTTTACCGAATGTCGCCCTATAGACTTCCCTGCATTTTTTCAATAAGGGCGATTTCATATTAGGAGTCCATGCGGGATATTTCTCTATAACTTCTGTCTCCGCTCCGGCCAGCTGAGCCG
>JAEINM010000245.1 GCA_016342385.1 Spirochaetaceae bacterium
GAATCTTATTCCTGAATGGAACGACGCCGTATACCGGAATCAGTGGAAAGAAGCCTGGGAGAGGATGGAAATCACCAATAATTTTCCCGAATTCACGGGAAGAATATGCCCGGCTATTTGTGAGACGTCCTGTACTCTCTCAATAAATGATGCCCCCGTAGCCATTAGGAATATTGAGTGGGAAATCGCAGAGAAAGCTTTCCGAGAGGGATGGGTGAAAATCAGAAAGCCCAGACAGGAGACAGGCAAGAAAATTGCGATTATCGGATCTGGTCCGGCGGGGATGGCTTCAGCCCAACAGTTAAGACGTATGGGACACAGTGTCACTCTCTTTGAAAAATCCAATAAGATAGGTGGTCTTCTTCGATATGGAATCCCTGATTTCAAGCTGGATAAATCTGTCATTGACAGAAGAATCGATCAGATGAGAGCAGAAGGTGTCGAATTCGAGACTGGAGTTAATATCGGTGATGACATTGCCATTAAATATCTTCAGAGTAAATTTGATGCCATTTTGATTACAATCGGAGCCGGAAAAGCAAGAGATCTTCCGGTAAAAGGAAGAAATCTAAAAGGTGTCTATTTTGCTCTTGATTATCTTTCCCAATCCAATAAGAATGTATCAGAAGAACCATATTCGGAAGCTGTTATAAATGCCATGGGTAAAAAAGTACTTGTAATCGGAGGAGGAGACACGGGATCTGACTGTGTCGGAACTGCCAACAGGCAGGGAGCTGTCTCTGTGCATCAGTTTGAAATTATGCCCAAACCGCTTGACTGGAAAGAGAGCCGTAATCCCCAATGGCCCGAATGGCCCTCTATTCTAAGGACTTCATCCTCTCATAAAGAGGGTTGTACCCGGGAATGGAGCATTACAACAAATGAGTTTGTCGGTAAGAAAGGTGAAGTGACAAAAGGTCGATTTCAGAGGGTTGAATGGGTTCCTTCAAAAGATGGCGGACGACCATCATTAGAGAAAATTGAAGGTTCAGAGTTTGATCTGGATGTAGATCTAGTTCTTCTAGCCATGGGATTTGAGCATGTTGAGCACAATTCCATAATAAATAATACTGAGATAGAACTCAATGATCGTGGGAATATTGCAGTTGATAATAATTATATGACGAATGTAGACGGCATATTTGCTGCAGGTGATGCCAATGTTGGTGCTTCTCTTGTTGTTCATGCTATAAATTACGGCCGAAATGCGGCTAATTGCATTCATGATTACCTTATGAAAACGGTTGAGGAGTAAACCTCATAAAAAATATAAAGCCGCTTTTCAAAAAGCGGCTTTTTTTAGATTATATTCGGGGTAGGAGAAGATATGGATAAGGGTGAACTGGTAAAAACTGCAGCTCTTGCAAAACTGAAACTCGATGAGAATGAAGTGGAAACACTGGCAATAGAGGTCTCAGCGATGCTGGAGAATTTTTCAATGATGATGGAAGCTGATGTGGAAGGTCTTGAACCGACAACACAAACACTTCAACAGGAGAACCGAACCCGTAGGGACGAAGGGCCGATCGATTCCGGTGACAATTTGTCTAATGATCTCCTGGAGCGCGTTCCCGAAAAAGAAGGCCGTTTTATTGTTATTCCCAATGTTATTTGATTGTTGGGGGGGCGCATGGCATGCACCCTTATTGGGGATTCCGGGAATGATTTGATCGGGATGATTTGATCTGTAGGGACGCCCTACTAGGGCATCTGTACTGATCGGGAAAATATGAGGTTTGAATGAAAAAATATAAAGAATATGTGGAGAATTGGGAAAAGAAAATTGGCAGTTTCCTTCAATTTGATCCTGAAAAAGCAAAGGCTGATTCCTCCTCGGAAGGTCCTCTGAAGGGCATTCCTTTCGGAGTAAAAGATAATATAGCCGTTAAGGGATTTGATATGACCTGCGGCTCAAAAATATTAGAGAATTTTAACTGTCCCTATACGGCAACAGCCGTGGAAAAGCTTCAGAATAAAGGAGCTGTTGTCGTGGGTAAAATGAATATGGATGAATTCGGTATGGGTTCATCTACGGATAATTCGGCTTTGGGTGAAACCAATAATCCCTGGGATACCAGTCGTGTCGCCGGTGGATCGAGCGGGGGCAGTGCCGCTGCCGTAGCTGCAGGTCTAGTCCCCTTTGCTCTGGGTTCCGACACGGGTGGCTCTGTCCGTCAGCCAGCTTCATTCTGCGGAGTTTACGGGTTAAAGCCCACGTACGGAACGGTTTCCCGTTATGGTCTGACGGCCTATGCCTCTTCTCTGGAAACCATCGGGATCTGTGCCGAGTCTACAGCTATGACAAGAGATGTCTTTAATATAATTAAAGGTATTGATGTTATGGATAATACCACAGTTGATTACAAACCTTCCGGTAAAGATGATTCTAATACAATTGCCGTTCTCAAAGTGGGAGAGGGAGATCTCAGTGATGATGTTTTAAACTCCTATAAAGTATCACAGCAGAGAATTACAGATCTTGGATATACAGTGACAGAAGTCGAATTACCGACCTTGAAATATGTTGTCCCCGCTTATTATGTCATAGCCACTGCCGAAGCCAGTGCCAATCTGGCCCGATTCAACGGAATCCGCTATGGTCTGGCGGAAAAGGGAGCCGAGACTCCATCGGATCTTATGCAGATGTCCCGTCATTCCGGTTTTGGAGATGAAGTCAAACTGAGAATCCTCTTGGGAACCTATGTTCTCCGTTCGGGATTCCAGGATCAGTATTATCATAGGGCACAGAAAATCAGAACGGCAATCCTCAATGATTTTAATAGAATATTTGAGCAGGCAGATGCTCTTATGCTGCCTGTTTTCCCGACTGGGGCTTTTCATCATGGTTCATCGGATCTGACACAACTTCAGCAGAAATCAGCGGACCTCTATACCTGTTCCGCTAATCTGGCCGGATTGCCGGCTCTGGCTGTCCCGTCGACTATTGAAAAGGGCTTACCTATAGGTGTTCAGTTTACAGCTCCTGCCTTTGAAGAGGAGAGATTATTCAGAATCTCTGAAAAACTGGAAGAAGTCTTTCCCGTACAGAATCCGGAAGGATACTCCAAGGAGTGGAACAAATGAAATATCAATCCTTTGTAGGTCTGGAAATCCATATTCAGCTTATTTCGGAAACGAAAGTATTCTGCAGCTGCCCTAATAATTTTGGAGATGAACCCAATACTAACATCTGTCCTGTCTGCCTGGGCTATCCCGGAGCTCTGCCTTCTCTTAATGAAGAAGCTGTTTTCAAGGCACTGAAAGTCTGTAAGGCTTTGAACTGCCATATCAATGAAAAAGCGGTCTTTGACAGAAAGAACTATTTCTATCCCGATATGCCTAAAAACTATCAGATAACCCAGTTTGAATCCCCCTTCGGAGTGGATGGATATTTTAACCTTGAACTGGATGATGGATCTTTTAAAAAAATCAGAATACACGATGTACACCTCGAAGAGGATGCGGGAAAAATGATTCATGACGGTTATCAGTCGAGACTCGATTACAATCGGGCGGGTACGCCCCTTCTGGAGATTGTAACCGAGCCTGACCTGGTGGCTGGAAGAGATGCCGAGTTATTTGTGCAGCAGTTCAGACAGATGGTCCGGTATCTGGAAGTAACTGACGGGAATATGGAAGAGGGCTCACTTCGCTGTGATGCCAATACTTCTATAAACCTCCCCGGAATGGGTTTGGGAACAAAAACAGAGGTGAAAAACCTTAATTCTTCGCGGTTTGTTAATAAAGCACTCACCTATGAGATCAAACGTCACGGAAAAATTCTCGATAAAGGTGGTGAAATAATACAGGAAACAAGGTTGTGGGATGAAAAAACATCCACTTCTAAAAGTATGAGAACCAAAGAGGATTCTCATGACTACAGATATTTCCCCGAACCGGATCTCCCTCCCTACCGTGTGACAGCAGAAATGATGGGAAAAGTGGAATCTGCCATGGTAGAACTTCCCAATGACCGGAAAAAACGCTATATAAAAGATCAAAACCTATCGGTTGAACAGGCTGCTTTTATAACCGGAGAAAGGGAAACCGCCGACTGGTTTGATTCTCTTCTGAAGCTGGGAGCTGAATCGAATCAGAGCGCAAGCTGGTTGTCCGGGGATATTCAGAAGGTCCTCAATAGAGAGGAGGTCACTCTCGAGGAGAGCCCCTTTACGGCAGAGCGGATAAAAGAGCTATTTGATTTGATTAATACAAAAAAAATCAGTAATAATATTGGTAAAGATCTTCTGCAGGCCATGTTCAAAGAAGATAAAGATCCTTCCCTGCTGGTTAAAGAGAAAGGCCTTGAGCAGGTTTCCGATACGGGAGCTGTTGAAAAAGTCGTAGATGAAGTACTCGCTGCCCATCCCGCTGTCGTTGACGCTGTACGGGCAGGTGAAGATAAACAGGTTGGATTCCTTATGGGACAACTGATGAAAGCCACAGGAGGGAAAGTGAATCCCCAGATGGCGAGAGAGATAATTATGAACAAGATAAAAGGGTCGGAATAATATCCCCAAAGGAGTCATCTATGAGATTGAAAAGAACACATAACTGCGGAGAGCTGACCAGTAATAATAAGGGCGAAACAGTCCGATTGAGCGGATGGGTTGAAAATTACAGAGATCATGGAGGTGTGGCCTTTATAGACTTGAATGACAGATGGGGAACCACTCAGATTGTCTTCCATCCCGATATTGCCGGAGAGCACCACAACATAGCTCACACCCTCCGAAGTCAGGATGTGATCACCATTGAAGGTGAAGTTTCAACCAGGCCTGAAGGGATGGCGAATGACCGTCTCCCCACCGGTGAAATTGAAGTCTATATTAAAGATTTTGAACTGTTGAACAAATCTAAAACACCTCCTTTTGATATCAACCATGGGGGAGATACCAATCAGGAAGTACTGTTGAAACACAGATATCTTGACCTTCGAAGCAGACGACTGCAAAAGAATATGATTTTCCGATCTGACCTGACCAATAAGATCAGAAATTATTTTAATGATAAGGAGTTTGTGGAGATTGAAACTCCTATCCTGACACGGGCGACTCCCGAAGGTGCCAGAGATTATCTGGTTCCCAGTCGGACACAGAAAGGCAGCTTTTTTGCCTTGCCCCAGAGCCCTCAGCTGTTCAAACAGGCTCTCATGGTTTCTGGATACGATCGGTATTTTCAAATCGCCAGATGTTTCAGAGATGAAGATCTGAGAGCTGACAGGCAGCCGGAGTTTACCCAGGTTGATCTGGAGATGTCCTTTGTCGATCAGGATGATGTCATGGCTGTTGTTGAAGGGCTTTTTGCCCGATTGATGAAAGATCTCTTTAATAAAGAATTGAAACTGCCATTGAATAGAATCTCTTTTGATCAGTCTATGCTCGATTATGGATGCGATGCACCGGATATGAGATTTGATCTGAAAATTAAAGATTTAAGTGATGTTTTTGTCAATACAGGGTTCTCTGTTTTTAAGAATGCCGTGAAAAATGGCGGTGCTGTCCGTTCCATCAATCTCAAGGGGGCAGTGGACAATTTGAGTCGAAAGGATCTCGATGAGATGACTCCTTTTGCCGCTAAGTATAAAGCCAAAGGTGTAGCCTGGATAAAAATGACTGAAGAGGGGCCTCAGTCTCCAATTGTCAAATTTTTCAGTGAAGAGGAATCGGCCGAACTCTATAAACGAATGGATGCTAAAGTGGGAGATGTTCTGATATTCCTCGCAGATAAAGAGGAAGTTGTCTGTCAGTCTCTGGCGGCACTCCGTCTGGAAATGGGTAGAAAACTAGGGCTGATAGATGATAATGAATTGAATTTTAACTGGGTTGTGGATTTCCCCATGTTCGGGAAAGATCACAAAGCCAGACCGACATCTCTTCATCACCCCTTTACGGCTCCTAAGGTTGAGCACCTGGACTTGTTGGAAGATGATGTCTATGCCGTTAAAACCAATGCCTATGACCTTGTACTCAATGGTTGTGAAGTCGGCGGAGGAAGTATCAGAATCCATCAGAAAGATGTACAGGAAAAAGTATTCCGGATTCTCGGAATTGATGAAGAGGAAGCGAAAGACAAATTCGGATTTCTGCTCGAGTCTCTTCAGTATGGAGCACCACCACATGGCGGATTGGCACTGGGGCTTGACAGAATGGTTATGTTATTTCTAAACACACCGTCACTGAGAGATGTTATCGCCTTTCCTAAAACTCAGAAGGCTACCTGTCTGATGACGGAAGCCCCCGGACAGGTGGATGAAGAGCAGCTGGAGGAACTGGCCATAATTTCTACAGTAGAAGATGAGGAAATGTAAGTAGTGGACAGTCGCGACTGTCTTCTACTGTTTTTTTATATTAATATATGGTGTCATTATAAAGGTTATCTCTTTGGAGGTGGCCTTTTTTGTTTTTGATTTCTTCAGTAAAAGTTTTTTTTCTCCGAAATTAACTGTAATGGAGCTTAAGGAGACTTGCCGATGACAACAGAAGATAAGAAGATCCACATTGAAAACATTATTCAGGCGGCAG
>JAEINM010000246.1 GCA_016342385.1 Spirochaetaceae bacterium
CCTGAATCTTTTCAATCAATCTTACAATCCAATTGAGTGCCTCAGTTGACCAGATTCTGTTGTCTGAAGTCAGAGGGATTTTAGGTGATAGCACAAGACTGGGAGAACTTTTTGGTGGAGTCGGGGTGGAGATCGGTCCGCCTCCAGTATGTAGCTGTATGTGTAATGGATATTCACGAGTGATATTTTCAGTTTTGCCGTAATTCCAGGGAAGCCTTATTCCGTAATAATAGCTGTCGCTGGACAGATCATCATTTATTCCCGGATCTCCCAGATCCTCTACAATCAGGTCATCAGCGTCATACACGATCAGGGCCGGTCTGTCGGCTTCGGCAAATGTTTCAGAGTTGGTCCACTTTGCATATAATATGGTATCTGCTGAAATGACATCAGAATTGAAGTCCCATTCGGTTTCATAGGCTAATCGTGTAAACCAGCCGCTAAAGGTATAACCCTCTCTTGTGGGATCAGAGGGCTTTGCAATCTTTCCGCCCTGAGAAATAATCTCTTCGTCGGTATAGCTGCCGCCAAGAGAGATAAACAGCGCTTTACAATAGGTGTTTCCCGTCTCTAAAACGGTTACAGTGTATTCTTTAGTATTTTTATTTTCTGCTGTTACTGTTATTGTTATAACATCGGGTTCGGCACTCAGGGGAGAAGTTTGGGACGGGCTGTACATCACACTTGCCCTGGTGTCTGCTCCAGTTCCCGTCACGGTTATTTCTGTGACTGAATCGGCAACACTGACTGTGTATGCTCTTATTTCCGGGCTGAAATCCGGAGTCAGAGTGCCGTCACTTACTGTAAGGGCGCTTAGGTCTGCATTGCTGCTTTTTAAGGAGTCATTACTTTCTGTTAAGGTGGTTTCATTTTTTTCTGCAAAAGGGATAGAGCACCCTGCAATGAAGAAGCTTATGAGTATAGTGAGTATACCCTTTCTTGTGTTTTCCATATGTTTCCTGTATTGCGAATCTTCTATAGATTCTATCACAAAATATTATAGAAAGCTGGGGAAATACATTTTTGATGCATTACAAGTTCTGATTCGGATTTTTCCAGGCAGCCAGAATATCGTAGGCCTCTTTTATTTCCTGAAAAGAATAAACAGAATCTCCTCCCCTGTCGGGATGGCTTTCTTTGACCAGGTAGCGGAATCGGCTGGTGATTTTTGAAAATGACGCATTGGGCTGTAGGGAGAATAGTTTTAGAGCCTGTTGTACTTTTATAATATTTTCAGTCAGATAGATTCCTGACTTGGTAAATTCCCGGAAACTCTGTTCATCAAGCTGTTCCAGATTTTCAATGTTATAGTAGTAAGCCTGTAGCGGGTCCGATTCAACAGCCCCCTTTTCCAGGCGCTCCCGGTTTTTTTTCTCATGGAACAAGCAGAATTTATCATTTGCCCGATTGCCGCAAAAAGAAACCTGAGATTCAGAGAACCAGGAACAGAAGCCGGCTTTAGGAATCTTCAGCACATAGACGCTGGATAACTGAATGAACAGTAAATACCCCTTGTGAATCAGTTGATCTTTGAGTTTGTACAAGCTGTGGTGGATCAGGAAATGAGCTTTAAAAAAATTGTAATCACTGAAATCAAAAGAGACATGAGGATAAAAACTTTTGAATAGCTGAAGCTCATTCACCGGGCACTGTTGCTCCAGGAGAAAGGTCTGTAAATGATCGGGGTTTATACTTTTCATCTCCATACCGCTAGAATAGGGAATAATGAGTTTTTAATCAAATCGTCTTACACTGGTTTTTATATTATCAGTCACCTGAATCGGGATGATGTCATTTTTGTCTCAATATTGAAATGTTGAGGGATTCAGATAATAATTTTATATTAAGGTGAATTGTTATGAAAAAAAAGATATTTCCAAAGAGACCAGTTTTTTTATTCTTCCTTATCGTTCTTTCTATATTTGCCAGCAGCCGGAATATAAATTCTGAATCAGCAGATTCGATCACAACATCGCGGATTTTTATTGATGGGGAAAATCGGTTGATTGTTGATGATGAGCCTTTTTTCCCCATCGGAATTTATTGGGTAAAAAAAGATGCAATAGAGGAAGTCAGCAAATACGGATTCAATATTGTATATCCCTTTCCATGGGAAATGATTCCTGTTATGGAAAATGATAAATGGTCAGCATTCAATCCCCAAGTCACAATGCAGGATTACCTGGATGAAGCGGAACTGTGGGGAGTTAAAAGCTGTTTTTTTCTCGATGAAGCCGATAGATATATATTTCAGAATCTTTATAATGGCACGATCAATTATAGCGACCTTAAAGATGCTATTACTCCCTATCTCAATCACCGGGCTTTTCTTTCATATTACTTGATGGATGAACCTGAGAATCATATGAATAAGATGTGGGCACAGCCGGATTTTTTGGAAGAAATGTATAATCAAATCAGTGAATTTGATAAACATCACCCGTCTATGGTTATAAATTATAATCCTGATGTATTTCGATTATATGCAGATGTAGCAGATATATTGCTTCTGGATTTATACCCCATACCTGATGGCACCATCGATGATATAGGTATCAATTCGGATTTAGCCGCTGGTTACACAGGTGATGATATTCCTATCTGGGTAACGATACAGGCTTTTGGGACACCATCACAGGGAAGAAGAGCCCCGTCTCCTGAAGAATTGCGTTGTATGACCTATAATGCTTTGGTCCATGGAGCAAAGGGAATTAATTTCTTTAGATACGGTAGACCTGAAGATCGGAGTCTTGATGGTGTTCATACCGTAGAAATGTGGAATGAACTTGTGAATCTGGCAGGGGAACTGCGGAATCTTTCTCCCGTATTATTGAGTCCTTACAGTACAAAACTCAATACTGAAAATGTTGAATCCAGGCAGTTTATTTCCGGTGGAATACAATATATTATTGCTGTAAATACAGATTCAATGGTGGTTAAAGAAACATTTCCAATAGGAAATACTGTCAATGTACTTTATGAGAACCGCACAATCACTCCCAATTTAAGGAGCTTCTCTGATACCTTCCAGCCATATGAAGTTCATATCTATACTTTGGAAAGATATATCAGCATATCCAGCCCCATTGCAAATGATAGTTATGATATGGGAGAGAGAATATCTATAAAAACCGAAAGCGGCGGCTTTCCTGACAAGGTTATTTTTTATGCCAATGGATCTGAAGTAGATTCAGATTCTTCAGGATCTTCAAATTCTAAAGGGGTTTGGACTCCTTCTGGCTCAGGCTGGTATACGATAACCGCTGAGTCCCTATACGGCGATGGTTCCCGAATTACAAGTCCGGAAATAACAATTGCCGTGAATGAGACAGATGTTGTTCATACCTGGAATTCCTGGCAGCTTGAAATGAATTCTGATGGTAACCCCCAGGCAAGGATAACCAGTAATGCCGGAGCCATTGCGGATATCGAGTTTTATGAAGCAATCGACACAAAGGGTATAGGTCGAGACCACCTTCTCGATAAATATACAGATATAACACATGGTGATCGAATTAATCCTGTAGAGCAGTATTGGACATCGGATTCATCCGGTTCAGATTATCCCTATATCGGGAAAAGTACAATTTTGAGACAGAATTCTCCGCCGGAACCACAGGGTGTTCATGATTTATTAGCTTTTCCGGGAACTGATTATCTGGTAACCTCTTTTATCTGTCCCGTTGGAGGGGAATATACACTTTCCAATCTTGCAATAAGACGGTTGGCTGACTGGGTTTATGGAAAGGACACATCAGTGACATTAAGGATCTTTGGACCTGACATGAAAGAGAAAGTCAGTATTACAGCACTCAATGATATGAATTGGGTAACTGATAACAGTGAGTATTCTATTGGCCTTTTATCAGCAGGAGATAGAATCGCTTTTGCCCTGGATATGGATTTATCTTCCAGTGGTGACATTACCCGATTTGCCTGGACACTGAAGATGTCACCATAAAAAAATCTGACGATACCATCGAAAGCTTTGCAATTGGTAATTACACCATGAACTCAATACCCGGCTTGACAAGTCCTGTTTAAATTCCGGTTACGCTCTTTTATTATTAATATAGGTTATTTCCTGGGGATCAAGATTATTCATTTCTTGATCCTTTTTTAAATGTCATCTAGCGTTCTGTGAGTATTCGAAGTAGGTAACTAGCGGGAGTCAATTAGGGCATAGCGAAGTAGAGCCGGTTACTCACTATTTGGTGCAGTTGAAATTGATCATATTACATCATAATAAAAATCATCAAACTAAAAATCGGCAAAATACCAATTAAAAAAACTATAATGGTTTTTAAAATACTTAACTTGGAATAATGTGATACAGCCAAAATAGTAATAATTAAAGACCAAAGTATAGGGGCTAACATTATGAAGATTGTATAATAAAAGAAATTCGGTACTTCATGTAATTGCCATGCATGACCAGTCAAGGTTGCACCTATTTCATATTGTAGATCAAAAAATGTTGATCCTATATTCAATGTGAATGACAGTATTTTGAATAATCCGGTAAACTTTACTTTAGCTCCGAACCAATTTAGTATTTTTGATAAAATAAAGGATATTGCGACAACAGTAAATATTCCTATCGGTATTGTAAGCAAAGTTATAATAATATCTGGACCAAACGTTATTCCCAGCTTAATATCTCTTGCTCTGGAGGTCTCCCCAACAATAATATTTTGATAACCTGTTGCAAAAGTCCAAAGAAACAAGCTTAAAACTAAAAAAATCCAGGAGTACAGACTTCCTTTTTCCTTTAGTAACTCGTCTGTTGTTTTGTATGGATGAGTTAGGAATTCCCAGCCATAACGCAATGTTTTTAATATTTTGTTCAATATGCCTTTCCTCTGTCTACAAGTTTTAATATTTATTAAATTAACCAAACTGGAACCAGCCAATTCTCTTCATCTAAAGGTTAGTTTCTTCATTATAACCAACCTTGAATTATGAATTTCCTATAACGTTCCGCAAATATACAATGTTTTTCGGTTCGAAGGACTGGCGACATTATTGCTTCATAATCACTGAACCGTTTTAAAAAAACAAACTTAATCTGCTTTTTTGAAGTATAACCTCAAAAGCAATAATTTTAACAGAGAAAAATATGGCGAAGCCCAAGCCGAAGGCACCCTTCCAATCTCATCCTAATCTTCTATTCTTAAATTGTAAATCAATTCAATTTATGGAGGTGTATTATGATGAATACACGAAGCTACTTCATATTTTAAGAGAGTATTACTGCCAGTCGCGAATAAAGCCGGATACTTTCCTATTCCCCCGAAGCAGTGATAACAACAGGTCTTTCTTAAAGAGACAAACACCAGGATGCAGGAGCGAGCAGGAAACTTGTTTCCTACCAGCCCAGCACTTTATTCATCAGGCTGGAATGAAAGCGGGCATATCAAAAACGGTGACGGCCCATTCCCTCCGTCATTCCTTTGCTACTCATCTATTAGAAGATGGAGTCAACTTGAGGAAGATTCAGGTTATCCTCGGTCATAAGTCTCTGAAAACAACAGAAGTTTATACACATCTGACAGCTGATTTTCTCGATGACGTGAAGAGCCCGCTAGAATCAATGGGCAAGGGAGGCTGATGTATGGAAAATCAGATTCTGGGAATTATCAGAAGAAATTTGCATCAGGTTGAAACACTGTCGGATTATGAGAAGTACACCTTTAAAAAAGTCCTTCATTGCCGGACAGAGAGGGTTCCCCATATGGTCTCCTGCTGCGATTCCTGTGGGACTGTGCACCCTGTCTATAAATCCTGCAAAAACAGGATGTGCCCCCTCTGTAATGGAGCCGGTACAGTCAAATGGATAGCCAAAAGGGAATCGGAGCTGCTGCAATGCGGGTATTTTCTGCTGACCTATACCATCCCATCAGAATTGAGACATCTGTTTCTCCTCAATAAAATGCTCTGTTATGACCTGCTTTTTAAAGCCATGAGTCAGACATTGCTCAAAGCTGTTGAAACGGGACATCGAGACTTCCACGGGAGAGCGGGATTCTTTGCCATGCTCCACACCTGGGACCAAAGGTTGTATCATCCTTCATTCCCTCCGGATGTCTGAGCGAAGAGAGGACAGAGTGGGTTTCTTCTTCATCAGTCTTTTTGCTTCCCATAAAAAAAATCTCGCGAATCTTCAGGGAGAAACTGCTTTATTAACTGAGAAAAGAGGAGCGTTGCGGTTCGTTGTTCATTCCCGAAGGGATTCAAGAGGATCCGGTTTTACGGCTTTATGGCCAACCGGTACCGGAAAACCATGCTGGTCTTGTGACGGGTGCTCATGGGAGAACCTCTTGCATACCAGGAGGACTATGAAGAGGATACAGATATCGCCTTTCTCTTCTGGAAATATTTCCGGGTGGATATAACTGGGTGTTCCGATTGTGAGAAGGGGCATGTTTTTTATATCAACAACGGTAAGGGAGGATA
>JAEINM010000247.1 GCA_016342385.1 Spirochaetaceae bacterium
ATACCGGCTCCTGCCGCAACGGATCTGGTTAATGCCTTCGGCCATGATTTTGCCATAGTCGCCAGCCCGGAATATGCTATGCCCTGGGATCCTGCTACGGGAAATACTTTTTTCCAGTGGATAGCTCTCTCTTTCTCTCTTATGGTCGGAACAGCAGGTCTTCCTCATGTTATCCAGAGATTTTATGTTGTTCCAAAAGCAAGAGATGCACGGTGGTCCGTCGTGTGGGGACTCTTTTTTATCTGCCTCCTCTATTGGAGTTCTCCGGTTTTTTCAGCTTTCGGAAAGATTCTGTCTTCCAGTTCAGAAATCGGTGTTCTGGCAAAAGATGCCATCGTCGTGTACACGGCGCAACTGGGTAATATCCATCCATTAATTGTCGGGTTATTAGCGGCAGGGGGTGTTTCCGCTGCCTTCTCTACTGTATCGGGCTTACTGGTTGCCGGTTCATCGGCCTTTTCCCATGACTTGTACTTTAAAGTTATCAATCCCCAGGCAGACCCGAAAACACAGCTGAAAATGGCGCGAATGGCAACAGTTCTTTTAGCCATAATTGTAATGTTCCTGGCTATGTTGAAACTGGCGCTTATCGGTCAGTTAGTCGCTTTGGCTTTCTCTCTTGCAGGCTGTACAATCTTCCCGCTTTTCCTTCTGGGAATCTGGTGGAGCGGTTCAAATAAAGCCGGGGCAATGGCCGGACTGGCAGCTGGTGGACTTGTTACTTTAATTTCCCTTACTTATTTTATTTGCAGCAAATTTGGAATAGTTCTTCCTTTCGCGACATTTATCCAGTATTGGCTTGGTGCCTGGTATTTTGCCTGGATCGGAGCCCCTCTGGCTATTGTTACCAATATTGTCGTTTCCCTCTTAACTAAGGAAACACCATTAGAGATAAGAAAATTCTTATTTGAGAAAGTGCATTCCTGATCAAATCAGATAAATGGAAAAAAACTCAGGTCTATTATAAAGCCTGGGTTTTTTTCTTTTTTACATAATAGGAACTTAATAAGGAAACTGAATGAAAGAAATATTTTCTCTTACCAGAAAAACTAAAAGGCTCATTGTCATAATGTTCATTATTACAGCCATTACACTAATCTCTGCGTATTTCTATTATGAAAGAATAAACCGTCTGGAAGATCCCAGAACAGTTGCCATAACAGAAATGTATATTCAATACAATCAATATGTAAGTGAAAATGACTTTTACAATGTTATTGCTATTTTAGACACAATGGAACAGGCTTATAAGCAGATAGATCATTACAGGGATTCATTTGAAATAGGAGTGATTTATACAGACAGAGCGGCCGCCTATTTGACGATGGCTTTATATAATACAGAAGATGAAAAGGAAAAAGTAGCTTACCTGAACATGGCCGATGCGAATTTGGCGACCAGTCTTGAATACTATAAAAAGTGGGAATCTGTTTATAAAAATAGGGATAGGCTTTCAATAAGGGAAATGATTCGTAAGGATTTCCCCGATAATTTTGATAGGCGTGATAAAATAATTGAGAAACGAGCGGGGACGATTGAAAAAGCATTGTCGGAAATGAATCAGCGTAAATCTGTTACATACACCAATCTCGGCATAGTGAAACGTCATCAGGGGGATCTTGAGCTTGCAGTCAAATATTACCAGGAAGCCATTGATTTATGGGAAGAGAATATATCTGCAAAGAGTAACCTCAATGTTCTTCTCGGTGGAGAACCGATTAAACAGAGTTTTATTCAGAAACTTTTTCCTCCGGAAAAGGATAAGTGAGTATAAAGAATCTTAAAATAGGGTTGTTATGAAAATTTCAGTTCACGCAGATAGAACATTTAAATTAATCGGCATTAGAGCAGAAGATATCCATCAGTGGATTGACGGGCTTTTTGATGCCGAAAATTTTGAACTCTTCTTGAATTATGGGGAACAGGAAGGATATGATCCCTACGACCACAGAAAGTTCCGTCACTGTCAGGAATCTCTGGCAGAAGCCTATGAAACCTTTAAAGGAAAATATACAAAAGAACAGATAAAAGGTGTCTTTGAGTGTCATATTAAAGATGATTATAATGGATATCTTCCCACCCGGGAAGATTTTGAGAATGGGACTTTTACTGAAAAATATCATGAAAATGATGAAAGAAAAGAAGGCGAGAGAATATTAAATTCCCAGGAACTGAAAGATTACTTTCCCAAAGAGGGTAAAGAACAGAAACATAGGAGCACCGGAAGTTTTTCCACTGCCTTTATCGTCAGGATTATTGTTCCTGTTTTTATTGCCATAATCCTCTTTATCACTTCAATATTCATTATTCTATTACCGGGATTCAAAAATAATATAATGAATCATAAAAAAGAGATGATAAAAGAGCTGACTTTGACCTCAATAAGTCTGATTCAAACCTATATTGAGTTGGAAGAGAATGGGTCTCTGTCGAGGACAGATGCGCAGACCCTTGCATCCCGTCAGATTAATTCTCTGCGGTATGGAGATGAAGGCAAAGATTATTTCTGGATTACCGATATGTACCCCATCATGATTACCCATCCCTATCGACCGGATTTAATCGGTCAGGATCTCTCAGATTACAGAGATAGCAAGAGCAAAGAGGGAAAGAAACTCTTTGTTGAGTTCGTCAATTTAGTAGAAGCCCATGGTGAAGGATATCTGGAATATTACTGGCAATGGCAGGATGATTCCTCTCAGCATGTGCCAAAACTGTCTTTTGTAAAAGGGATTCCGGAATGGCAGTGGATAGTAGGAACTGGTGTGTATATAAATGATGTGGAAGAACAGCTGTATCAATTGAGAAAGGGATTACTCATTCTTCTGGCTTTCTTTTTTATCGTACTGGTTTTGATTCTGCTCAATGTCATCATTCAAAGCCATAGAATTGAAAATGAACGAGTGAAGGCTGTATCCGGTTTGAGAGAGGCAAAAGACCGGTATAGAGCTCTGGTCGAGTCCTCAAATGAGGGTCAGATATTGGAGATCAATGGTGACATCGTCTATTCAAATTACATATTGCAGAGAATCCTCTCTTATAATGAAGATGAGTTGCTTCATAAAGATCTCTGGGAATTATTGGAGCCGGAATCTGAAATAAACGAGAAACCCTTAGCTATTTTTAAAAAGATTAAACAGGGTAGCGTTCAGGCAAAGCCTTTTGAAGCGCAATTAAGAGGCAAGAATGGAAAATTGATCGATGTTATTATTACGGTTTCAAAAATATTCTTTTCTCAAAAGAATGGCCATGTCATCACTTTCAGACCAATATATCACAAAACTTCAACCAGTATTTTTACGGGATTCGGTTCTTCTGAAAGACTCCAGAGTACTTTATTACCCATGAAAGAAATCGGGAAAATATGCCACAAAATAGATGAGAAAGAGAAAGAAAAATATATAAACTACAGTTTTTCAGTTAAAGAGAACATTCCCGCTTTTCAGGGATTAAACAGGCTATTGAATTCCGGTGAGGATTTTCTAGTGGTAAATGATAAAAATAACCAGCCCCTTGGAATTGTTGATTATAGAGATTTTGCCCGGGAAAATCTTGGCCTGCCTCTCGAAATACTAATGGAAATAGAAGAGAGTAAAAATGTCGGTCATGTCATTCATACTTTGAACAAAATGCCCCGGTTAATACGGGAAATGTCCAGCTCCGGTACAAATCCCGATGTCCTTAGAGGTACAATCGGGCGGATGTTTGACGGGGCGATCAGAAAGTTCATCGACCTTTCAGTGGCATCTCTTGGAGCACCGCCTGTCTCCTTTGCCTTTTTAAATCTGGGTAGTAATGCCCGACATGAAATGACACTTTTTTCCGATCAGGATAATGCATTGATATTTACTGATGTGGATAAAGCAGAATTAGAGAAAACCAAAAGATATTTTCTTCAGTTGGCAGATCGGGTCTGCGCAAAACTTGATAAGGCAGGATACAATTTCTGTCCCGGTGGAATCATGGCCGTTAACCCGAAATATTGTTTATCACTTTCCGAGTGGAAAAAGTCTTTTTCCGATTGGATACGATATCCCTCGGAAGATTCCATTCGAAAAATCAATGTTTTTCTTGACATACACTGCCCTTATGGAGAGGAAAAGCTGATTGATGATTTATACGATCATATATTTGAAGTGATAGATCAAAATCCCTCTTTTTTTGTTCATTTTGCAAGAAACTGTCTGAACTATAAGGTCTCGTTAAATTTGTTGGGCCATATTAGAACGGAGGTCCATGAGGGAATAAAATCAATCAATATTAAAGAGAATCTGAAACCTCTGGAAATTATAACCAGAATTTATTCACTCAAATACCATATTACTGAACCGGGTACCATTGCCCGATTGAGACGTCTGATTGAGATCGAAGATATAAATAAAACCTCCTTTGTAGAGATGATTTATGTCTTTAACTACCTCTGGCAGCTGCGTTTTTCCAACCAGATCCTTTCACACATCGATTTGAAAAGTGTCAATGACGAACTGGATCCCGATACCATCAGTGATATTGAGAGAAAAAATCTGCGCAATGTATTATCTAAGATTTCCGATTTTCAAATGAAACTGAGTTATGATTTTTTAGGTGGAGAGAAATTCTAACTGATTTATCACATGACAATCTCTCTAGTCAGCCTATGAAATATATAACATAATTTTATAGTCTTGAATGATTTACATAAATCACCTATTTTTTATGAAACAGAGAAAGGAAAACCAATGGCCCTATTTGAACTGATAGATAAGAAAACAGTAAAGATCCCTTTAAAATCAAAAAAGAAGAATGACTGTATTAAGGAGCTGATAGGTATTTTGAAAGATGCCGGTAAGTTAAAAGATACGAAAACCGCCTTAGCTGATGTTTTAAAGCGTGAGGAGTTGGCCAGTACCGGTCTTGGAGAAGGAATTGCCATTCCCCACGCCAAAACCACTGTTGTCGATAATTTAACTATTGCCGTGGGCCTGGCACCTAAGGGGATTGATTTTGATTCTCTCGATGATATTCCGTCAACCATCTTTTTCCTTCTTCTGGCACCACCTGATCAGGTGGGTCCCCACCTTCAGGCTCTTACGGAAATTTCTAAATTGACGAGAAATAAAGAGTTCTGCAACAGTCTCCTCCATGCCGCCAACTCAGCAGAAGTCGTCGAACTCTTTAAAAAAGAATCTTTGAAACAGGTTTTATAATATCAATATAAATTATGATAATTATAAAGAAGAACAGGGGGCGCTGCCCCCTATTTTTTATGGTTCTTTTACACCTTCTAAGGGATCATGCCCTACAGGCTGATCTTTATAGGCTCTTGGCAGAACAATGTTCAGCAGAATAGCTGTCAGTCCACCGGTTGTTATGGCTGAACCAAAAATCTGTTTGATTAATGATGGCGCATTCTGAAGAATCTGAGGAACAAATACAACACCGAGCCCAAGTCCGAAGGAGATAGCCATTATGAGAACTCCCCGTCTATTGATAATACTGCTGGCAATAATTTTGATTCCCGAAGCAGCAACTGTTCCGAACATAATGAGAGTTGCCCCTCCCAGTACGGAGTTCGGTATGATGGAAAATAGTCCGCCCACAATGGGGAATAATCCGAAAAGTACCAGTAGACCGGCGATCCAGAAACCGACATGACGGCTGGCAACTCCTGTCATCTGGATAACACCGTTATTCTGGCTGAATGTTGTATTGGGGAATGAATTGAACATTCCCGCTATAGCGGAGTTTACACCATCTCCCAGTACTCCGCCGGAAATCCTTTTAACATAGAGATCTCCCTTGATGGGTTCTCCAGAGATCATAGAAGTCGCTGTCAGGTCACCAATAGATTCAACTGTTGTAATTAAGTAGAGCAGGGCCATGGGAATTACATGACCCCAGCTTATATGGAAACCGAATCGAAAAGGAATGGGTGCGGTAATAATTTTTAATGTCGCCATGTTCCCGAAGTTTACCTGGCCCATAAAGGCAGCAACGATATAACCTATAATAAGGCCAACAACAACCGCGGACATTCTCATCCATTTATTGGCGCTGCGATTAAAAATAACAATGACGATAAGCACAATCGCAGCAAGAATCAGATTCGTGGATCCAGCAAAAAACTCAGGCTTGTTATCCAGTAGCCACTGGCCACCGCCTATGTCTGTTATACCGACACGGATTAAGGACATACCTATTAATGTTACAACGATTCCGCTTACTAATGGCGTAATGATTTTTTTAAGGAAAGGGATAAATCGGCTGAAGATCATTTCCACAGGAGAGGCGATAATACAGACTCCAAAAATTGTTCCCAATGCCTGAACCTGGGTTCCCCCTCCATTGATAACGGAGATACCGATCCCGATACAGAGAGAGAGGAATGTGAAGCTTGTACCCTGAATACTCAGAAGACCGGAACCGATAGGGCCGATTTTTTTTACCTGGATAAACGTCGAAATTCCCGAT
>JAEINM010000248.1 GCA_016342385.1 Spirochaetaceae bacterium
TCTTCGGGTCTATATATTCCTCTGCCTAACTCTTCTCATCCCCTTATTTTTATTAATTCACTTTAACAATCCCCAACTGATAAAAGCCTTTATAAGTTTTTCCAGTTTTCTCATCCTATGGATACTGGGCCTTAAAATAGTACTTCAGGAAAGGGAAAAGCCACAGAATCAACCTGCTAAACTCCCACAGGTAAATAAAAACCTCTCCTTGTCAAGGGAAGAAGAAGAGATGCTTTTAAAGGGTATTGAAGAACTACTGTCCCAAAAGGAATTATTTTTAAATCCTGACCTGAGTCTGGATGACCTGGTCAAAGCTCTGGGATTCAGCAGAAATGAAGTATCCTGGATCATAAACAGAAAAATGGGGAAAAACTTTTATCTGCTCATAAATGAATACCGGGTAAACCGGGTAAAAGAATTACTTTTATCTGAAGATCATAGGGAAATGACTATTTTAGAGATAGCCCTCCAGTCGGGGTTTAACTCAAAACCGGGATTCAATAAGGTTTTTAAAGAATTAACCAGTCAAACTCCTTCTCAGTACAGAAAAATTACTTAAAAAAAGGGATATATCCTCCCCAATAGACGCCGACACACTCTAAACCGAAAGAGTTGTGTTGGAAAGTCTGATTTGATTTAAGAGAGCGGCTTCTCCTGGAAGAAGCAGCTCCTCTTCTTCAGTAATAAACTTTCATATTGCAGATCACTGTCCCGGCATCCCAGGGTTTCCAGGAAAGGCCCGGTCCCAGCGGTCTGGTCCCTCCGAATTCGGAAGAGTCTTTTCCAAAAGGGAAAATCAAACCCACATTAAAGACCAGATCGGTCAGGGGCTCCCATTCGAGCGACGGCAGGAGAAGTACACTACCGTCATTGAGATTAAAGATTCCCGCCAGATCTACTGTGAACGCTTCTGCACCACTCCAGGAGAATCGGGAGAACAGGTAATCCCGGGCCAGAAACAAAGCTGTACCCTCCAGAAATGGTGTTATATCATAAAAATCCGGATCCTTCGATCCCGCTCCCAGATGTGTGTATTCCACCATAATCTCAAGGTTTATGGGATCAACTAAATATGTCCCCCCGATAGACAGCTCGAGAGCATCCACCGGATCCCAGTCCCCGTCCTTTTCGGGTAGCAGAAGAGAGGATTCGGCAGTAATCCCAAAAGGTCCCAGATTCCCGGTAATATCTGCCACAATCCAGTTATTCCCGATAAAAACGTCCGAAGAGATGGTCTCTCTGACAAATCCCGCTGAAATCTCCCAGCCTGCGGGATAGGCCATAAATTTCAGTCCGAAAGGCAGTTTATCCGGTCTGACTTCATCGAGAGAAACAAGGCCGTCTGACGACTTGTCAGTCAGACAGATATACGCTGAAGCTCCGAAATTCCATCCCAGTGCCAGATCGACGGTCAGAGAGGGGACTCCCTTTGTTTCATCTGAAAAAAGGCTGTTCAGATTCCGCGGATTCACTCTATCGGAAGGATGGATCAACCAGGCTGATCCCCAGCTGATGGGGATAAAACCGAAACTGACATTTATACTGTTGTAAGACCAGGCAGCCCAGGCCTGACTGATGGAAAAGAGAGCATTAAAATCTGCTCCCGGTAAATCTCCCGCACGAACAAAGGAGGCATCCAGCGGCAGACCCGTAGCTTCAAAGCGTCCCAGGGGATTTAAATATCCACCGGAGAAAGAAGCTGTTCCTTCCAGAACAGCGGTTATTCCGGACATGGGCATTAATTCCAGCCTGAATGTAGATGAAAGAGCCGCTCCGAAACGCTGATCCTTCTCCGGTTCGGAAAAATCCGCCAAACCAACCAGCCCGGAGATTTCTCCATAACCGGTCAGGGAGATATTATCCTGACCTTGCAGTAGAGTACAGAGGAATAAAAAATAGAGAAACACACAGATTGATCTGTTCTTTAAAAACATATGAATACCTCCTAACGGTAAAACTGACGGGGATGAAACAGGTTATCATTCAGCGGCCTGTCAAATTCCATCTTGTGGATTTCAATAAGGGTTCTTGAGTTCTTCGAGGGATTATCCATTTCAATGACAGCCGGATTCATCCTGCCGTTAAAAGCGCTTACTTCCCTGATAGTCATAATTTTTTCAGGGTTTATTTTTCCCTTATAGAATTCAATCCGTCTCGGAATATAGTCATTTTTATGTATTTCCATAATGATCCGTGAATAATTGACATCATCGGAAGATGGTATCCCCTCCAGTTTCCAGAGAGTTTCATCTGAACTGATCAGTGAAAAATTATAATCCTCCCCCCAGTTTCCAGTGCCGAGATCTTCATAGGAGAAATCTCCCCCCACTCCGTTTATGGAACCCCCTTTGGCGGCTCCGCTCAGCAGACGGACCCTGCCTGTTGAGGGGAAATACACCCATTGCCCGTCATCTCTGGACAAAATGGCCATGCCTGCCAGCCTTCTGGGCTCACGAAAGAAAAACACACTGAGTTCACCATCCTCCTCCCCCTTTCTGCTGAACGATTCCAATCGAAAAACTTTTCTGTTATTCATATCCGATATATCATCTATAACAGTCATGGATAATTCGGAGATTTCAGAATCCGATGTCTGCCGTCTGTCGACCTGAGCAATAATATCTTCAGCCGATTCCCCAAAGATTCCAAAAGGCAGTAAAACCAGGACCGCAAAAAAGATCCCTATTAGATTTTGTTTATTGTTCATGTAATTCCTCCTGAATATATATTCTTTTTTCCCCTGACTTTTTTTCCCCCTGACGGGATAAAATAACGGGAATAATAATTAATGAAGATATTAAAGCTGAAAGCGTACCGAGGAAGAGCAGAATACCCAGAGTGGCAATGCCCCGGAAGGTTCCCAGCAGAGCCAGGGAACCGAATCCGATCATAGTTGTCAACGCTGACAGGAGAATGGATTTCCCCGTGCTTGCCATAAGCGTTTCAAAGGATTTTTCCCGGTCCAGGCTGTGGATAATGTGTACGTTATAATCAATTGCAATCCCGATAATTAGCGGAATAGCCAGAATGTTGACCAGGTTCATCTCGCCCAGAAGAGTGTAACTTCCTATCATCAGGATAAATCCCACGGCCAGACTGATCATGGCCAGAAGGGTTTTTATCAGGCTTTTAAAAGTAATAAGCAGAAAGAAAACAACAACTGCCAGGACCGCCAGAGCGGCTGTTCCCGTCTCACTTAATATCTCTTTCGATAAGGCCAGAGACAAGGGGATCGTTCCTGTAATGCCCTTATGAACATTCAACATTTCACTGTCGAAGCGAAACATTCCTACCCGATTCTGAATATCATCTGTAGGATAAACAGTAATAAGAAATGAACTGCCCTCTCTGCTGATCATCTCATCGCGGATGGATTGGGGCAGATCGGAAATTGACAGGGCTGAGTCGACAGAAGTCATACGGGTAACTCTCTCAAAAAGACTCTTTTGAAACTCACTGTTTAATAAATTTATCCGTTCTTTTGCGGCGGGATCATTCAAAGCCGCAATGAGTTTCTGGAAGACCTCCCGCCCCGCTTCTCCCGCCTGGGCCCCGAGGATTTCCCTGATCATGGAATCTCTCTTTTCTATAATTCTGCTTTCATCGCCCAGGTTTACAGAACTAATATCGGCTATTTCGATAACATTCCATTCCAGTCTCTGTACCTCATCGCTGAGTTCAAGTATTTCATCATTTCCCAGCCTGTCGGCTTCAGGCAGGGTAAGATTTTTATGCCACTCTTTTATATACTCAATTCTTTGATTCTGATCGGCCGGGGACGGCAGATAATCAGAAGGGGAACTGACTGTTGAAACAGATCTTTTTTTCCTGAGCGATTCTGTAACCTCCTCAGCTTCTTCTA
Source organism: Spirochaetaceae bacterium (assembly GCA_016342385.1). GTDB lineage: Bacteria > Spirochaetota > Spirochaetia > DSM-2461 > DSM-2461 > Spirochaeta_F. Next base: position 3,863 of record JAEINM010000248.1, read on the forward strand.
GAGAATTAACTGATAAAAAGGATGGAAAGGGACTTAGCTCATAGGCTTCCATAATTCGGTTTTCTGTCGCTTTTGACGGAGTATTCTGAGGACCGATATGACGCATATCATAGTCGTAGGATATGGACGGAATGAAAATAGCGGCTGAAACTGTCAGAAGAACAAGAACCGCCATAACAGATATTCCCGCTTTTCCCTGAAGAGCCCTGCCCCAGGCAGGAAGAAATGAATAGGAAATTCTAATCCGTTTATTCTGAACAGCCTTTTTCTTAAAAGATAGCAGCAGCAGGGGAAGTATGGTAAACATGGCAAAGAGTACTAAAAGAATTCCGCTCCCGGCTACAAAACCAAACTGTACAAATCCCTTTGTTTTTGAGAGACAGAGGGCAAAAAAAGCCAGTGCCGTAGTGATTCCTCCGATAGAAACGGGAGGAACAGTCGCTTTTAGAGTCCGGGCCATGGCTTCGACAGGAGAAATCCCCTGTTCAACAGAATCACCATAGCGGGTAATAATATGAATACCGAAATCAATTCCCAGACCGACCAGCAGAGCTCCGAAAGAGCTGGTAATCATGTTGAGCTCTTTAATAGTCACTCCTATCAGACCCAGATCAAAGAGGATTCCCAGAGCCAGGGCAATAAGGGCAAATAGAATCGATCTCAGGCTTGGAAGAGAGAAATAAAAGAGAAACAGTATGACAATCAGAGCCGCCAGGGCCGGATACAGAGCATCAAAACCCAAAGCGGCTTCTTCATCGGCTTCCTGTGCAATATCACCGGAAACTCCAAAAACGAGATGGGGATAAAGCTTCTCCATTAAGGCTGTTTTTTCTTTGATACTATCTATAACATTACTGAGCTGCTTCCTGTCTCCGATTGAAAAAGCGGGACTGATCTGAATTATCAGCATTTTGTAATCTGGTGAATAGAAATATGCATCACCTACGAACAGGGAATCAATAAGATTATCCGCCGCATACCGGGCATCCCTTTCGTCTCCCTGAATCCAGTTTGTAATGTTATGGACAAAATTCTCCATCTGATTAAAACTATCGAGCAGATCCTGTTCTTCCGATGGAGAGTTGATATCATCTCCCCCATCATTAAGCCAGGCAGCTTCCAGGTTATCGTTCAGAGAAGTCAGGAAAGGAAGCAGCGCGGGGTTCTCTGTCATATTTTTAAAATCTTTCAGATCTTCCATTTCAGACAGGAGAAAACCTTTATCAATCATAAAGTCCCTATCCATTTTGGTTCTTACCGCCCGAAAATTTGCGGCAAGATCATGATCATCCTTTAGCAGAGCTACCAGTTCATCAGCAACTCTTCCCATCTCCTCGGGAGTACCATCCTCAACGGTCAGTAGAATAGACGATGTATTAAACTCATCACCAATAGCGGTGTAACTCTTTACAATAGGATTGTCCTCTGGAAGCATATCCTCTATTCGGGTTTTCATTTCGATGGAACCTGTAGAAAAAAAGGATAATATTCCCAGTAAAGCGACAGTGATCAGAAGCGGAATTTTTCTTCTCTGCAGAAATAATGCGTAATCTCTCCACTTTTCAATTTTCATTTGCCTCTCCTCTTACTAACCGGTTAGTTAATATAAATAAACAGTTAGTTAATATATATTTTAAAAATAACCCCAGTGGGATTTTTACTAATTATCTTAATTCCTTACGTTTTTATGTGATTGAAAATGAGTTTCCTTCATACTGTTCATAAAGTAATGATCCATATCCTCGGGAGTTATAGACATTCGTCCCTGAATCTCATCTTTTAGCAGAACATAACTGATCATGGGCATAAGCGCGGTAAATATTTCCGTTATGACAAACTGTTTTTTGTCCACATCTCCCACATATTCTTTAAAATCCCCTTCAGCTGCTTTCATATAATAATCAGCCAGGTCGAGAAGCATATTCTGCTCATCCCCTTTAAGACTTTCCATAAAAACGATTCTCAGTATATCGCGGTGTCTTCCAAGAAAATTCAGAATACGATGTAAAGCCAGATGTGTCAGCTCTTCACCCTCTTCCGTATCGGAAGCCCCTAAAGCCTCCAGATCTAAAGATTTAAACCCGCTTTCCACCAGTCTGACATAGAGAGCCTTGAGCAGCTCTTTTTTGCTTTTAAAATAGTAATAGATAAGAGCCTTATTCACACCGGCCACCCTGGCAATCTGATCCACCCTGGCTCCGTCAAATCCTTTGGAGGAAAATTCTTTCTCTGCGGCATTCAGAATATTTTCTTTAGCATCTTCGCTCATTGCGACTCCATTAATTAACTATTTAGTTAAATATATTCATTTTATTAAATCTTGTCAAATTTAATTATACGGTTCGCTAAGATTCCTTATCATTTCTCTATTCCCATATTCTCTATTGGTATAGTTTAGACTTCTCTCTACTAGCTACGGTGGAGGAGAGCCTTTATCTCCGCCCGGACACTCAAAAAACAGAAAACAACAATTGCAAACGGTTTTTTGACCAATAGAATATCGGTCTCCTCTCTTA
>JAEINM010000249.1 GCA_016342385.1 Spirochaetaceae bacterium
AAATTGCTCATGGAAACTCTCTCGATGTCATAGAGATCGATGGTGCATCAAATACAGGGGTAAATGACATAAGAGAGATCAAAGATGAAGTTCTCTTTGCCCCCAGTAATTCCAAATACAAAATTTATATCATTGATGAGGTTCATATGCTTTCCAACAGCGCATTTAATGCTCTGCTGAAAACCATAGAGGAACCACCACCCTATATTGTTTTTATTTTCGCCACTACAGAAATTCACAAAGTTCCGGCAACGATAAAATCCCGTTGTCAGCAGTTTAACTTCCGTTTGATTTCAACAGAGACAATAAAAAATTTGTTAGCGGAAATTTCTAATGAAACGGGATTGAAATATGAGGATGATGCGCTTTTCTGGATTGCGAAAGAAGCCACAGGATCACTACGGGATGCCTATACATTATATGACCAGGTCGTCTCATTTTCCGGTGGAGAACTGAGTCTCTCAAAAATCAGAGAGAAACTGGGTCTTATCGGTTTGGACCAGATTAATGAGCTGGCTGAGCTTATGGCTGAGGGAAGAGCCTCTGATGTCATTGAATATGGTGAGACTATTCTCAATACCGGTGTAGCTATAGAGCAGTTTGTCATTGACCTGTCAGAATATTTCCGCCACATTTTGTTTATCAAACACAATATACGGAAGGAATCACTGCTGGGATTTAATGTGGAGAGATTTTCAAAGATTGTTATTGAATCTTTTACTGTGCAACAATTGGAATATGCTGTAGAGCTGACCTTTCATCTATATAGAGATCTTCGCTATTCATTAAACCAGAGATTTGAACTGGATATTCTTCTGAGTAAAATGTCATCTCTGTCAGCTTATATCAGCCCGGAAAGCATTTTGAACAATATTGGAATGCTGAGGAATGAATTGATTACAGGAAGCATTTCGCCAGGATCTATGGCAGAGGACAGTTCTGAAAAAAATGCTCCGCCTGATGCAGCTAATCAGTTTTTTAGCAAATTCAGAAAAATTAATGATATTCCCAAAGAGACACCCAATCCTAAAGAGACAGCAATTTCCGAAGAACCCGTTGCTGAAGATGTTGAACAAGAACAAATTCTCACAGCTGAGGAACTGAAAGCCAGGCTTTTGAAACATCTGAAATCTGCAAATATGTCTCTTTATGCTGCTTTGAGCAAAGCAAAGAAATGGAATTTAAAAGATAGGGAATTGACATTGGTTTTTAATTCTCTTTTTGAATCTTCTTTCGTTATGAGAGAAAAAAACTTTATCAGTGATGAAATAAAAAAGCTTTTTGATAGGGAAATCCGGATTAATACGGATAGTGATATCAGCGAAGACACGGGAAAAAATGAAAATAAACCAGATCCACAGATAGATCTGGTAAAATCAGTTTTTCGCGGTGAGTTAATCAGAGGTGAATAGATGAACATTAATCCGCTTGAGTTTATGAAGAATTTCCAGGATATGCAGTCTAAAATGGGTGATATTCAGGAAAAATTAAAAAAGATTAATAGTACGGGTAGCGCAGGTGGCGGCCTGGTAGAGATTACAATTAATGGGCAGATGGAAGTCGAATCAGTTAAACTTGATCCTCTCTGTGTAGATCCGAGAGATATAAAAATGCTGGAGGATCTGATTCAGGCCGCTTTTGTTGCCGCCAGTACAAATATGAAAGAGAAACTTAAAACAGAAGTTGCGGGGGACCTCAATATACCTCCCGGTATGGCTGGATTTAATGGATAGTCTGGATCTTCTGATTAAAAATTTATCGAAACTTCCCGGAGTGGGAAAGAAAAGCGCTTCCCGTATCGCTTATTCCCTATTAAACAGTTCGATGGGATTTAATGAAACACTAGGATTGGAAATAATGGAAATTCAATCCAAAATAAAAAAGTGTTCAATCTGCGGAAATTATTCAGAAAGTGAAATCTGTGAAATCTGCGCCTCATTCAATAGAGATAAATCACTTCTCTGTATCGTTGAACAGCCGCAGGATATTCAGACAATTGAATCTACCGGGGATTATAGGGGACTTTTTCATGTCTTGGGTGGAGTTTTGGCACCTTTAGACGGTATCGGGCCGGAAGAACTGAATCTATTAAAATTGGTTGAAAGGGTGAAAAAAGAGAATATTCAAGAGATTATTATTGCCACGAACCCCACCTTGGAAGGAGATTCCACAGCTTTATATATAGCCCATATTTTAAAAGATTCAGATATTTCAATAACAAGGATTGCTTCAGGTCTTCCTGTTGGAGGAGATTTTGAATATGCAGATAAGCTGAGTATAAGTCGTGCATTTAGAGGAAGAAGAGAACTAATATAGAGAAATTGTTTCCTCTACTATCCCCTCAAAAAAAGAGTTTTCATCTATAGTATTAAGGATTTTTAAAAAATATAAAAAAAACTGCCAGAATATGGCAGTTTTTTGCTTTATAGTTTCTCTATCAGCATAGAACATTTTCCTGATGGTATCGGAAGTGTTTTCTTCTTATTGCCAATAAGATCAATGGTAAAATAATAGAGCTTTTCCGATTCCAGTCTGATTTCCCAGCCTCTTGAACTTTTATTACTGAGAATAGTGATAAAATTCCTTTTCAACGAGAGATCCTCTATTCCCATAAGCTCCAGCGTAGGAATAATCCAGTCGACTGTTTTTCTGGGAAGTGATATAAAAAGTCCTACAACATTTTCAATCATTAAGGATAGAGTGGATAGTGCAGCGGCAGGTACATAGAGTTCCCTGTTAAAAGAGTCGTTATCTTTCCATACAGCAGGTCCGTCTTTCAGAGGTTTATACGCTTCCCATAGTGATCCTTTCTGACCACTCTCGGGATGAAAAGTATCGAGAATATAATACATATGTCTAATAGAACACTCTCTGGCCAGATCATATTGACCATATTTTTCAAGACCTTTTATAACCATGAAAGTAAAAATGGGAAACACAGAACCTCTGTATCCCTCACCATCTTCAGAAAAACAAGGCTCATCGGCTGCCAGAGAGGGAAAGGGATTATCTGTTCCGAAAGTTTGAGGGTTTTTCAGGTGATCAATCAGTTTTTCTAATTTTTCCTCATTGGGAATCTCTCCAAGTAAAGGCCAGAAAGAAGCAATAGTTTTCACTTTTATCTGATCTCTATTTTTATCCAGATCCAGATATATGCCTTCTTCTTCGTTCCACATCTGTGTATTTATTCTTGTTTTTAAAGCGAAATATTTTCTTTTATATCGGAAGCTCAGATCTTTATCGTTTAGGATGTCCCCAAGGGCAGACATATATAGACTATTAATAGCCTGCTGGCTGTTAAAATCTATAGGGTAGTACATTTTCTCTCTGGGCGAATTGATCATGGTTGTTGCTTCAAGAGGTACAGAGTATAAGCCACTGTCATCCATGAATTCTGTTTCCAACCAGTCATAGTGCTTTTCCAGTACAGGCATAATTTCTCTTATTCTTTTTTTCTGTCCTACTTTATGGTAAATATTGTATTCTGACCAGGCAAATAGAGGGGGCATGACTGATTCTGGATTGTTTTCAGTGAAGACAGGTGTACCATCTTCAATGTTATACTCCCCTCTGATAGCCCCATTTTCTTCCTGTTTTGAATAAAAAATATCCAATAATCGAGCTGGATCATATACTTTGTTGCTGTATACCAGAAAGAATGTAGAGAAACAGGTTTCAAACTGATTTATTGTATTATTTGTTTCATAGGATAAAAAAGAGGAACCAAATCCATTGTTACTAGTTCCTTTTTTCCATATATCCTGAGTCCAAGCCCAGGTACGATTATAAATATCCACAAAGTCCTGATCGTAGTAATGAACTTTGGGAAATTGTTTTTTTAACACTTATTCTCCTTGAAACACACTTTACACAATTACTCTACAATTCATTTTTAGAATTATAGTATCCATTAGAAAATAAATACTAAGTTAGAGAACATAAGAATGGTATGGAATTGTTAGCTTATTTTATATAATTAGATTCAGATTAAAAATAACACGAAAATTATGAAATGTCTAATAATATGCATAAACATATGTCAAGAAAGATTTTTTTATTTAAAAAAAAACCGGCAATAAAATGATTTAGCCGGTTTTATTCAATTTATTTTAAAAAACTTTTAATTTTATCTTCAATCTCTCCAAGATTCGTCATATCTACAGGAAGAATTAACTCTGTATCATTTTTGGCCAGATTTTTAAGTTCATCAAAATAACTTTCTGTTAACTGAAGAGAAACAGCGTCTTCTCCATTTTCCTGACCTATAGCCGAGGCTATTTTAGCGATACTGATGGCTGTAGCTCTGGAAAGAGAACGTATTTCTGAAGCTTTCCCTTCTGCTTCATTTATATTTTTCTGTTTTTCTCCTTCACTTTCATTGATCGCCTTTTCCATATCACCTACAGAGCGATTAATTCTAGCTTCCATTGCACCTTCACTCTCCAGGATGACTGCCCGTCGGACTCTTTCGGCCTGCATCTGTTTTTCCATTGTCTTAAGAATACTGTCGGGAATTTTTATATTTTGAATTTCATACCGATTGACAGATATCCCCCAGGGATCTGTCGCTTCATCGACATTGCGGACAATTTCTGTATTAATTGAATCTCTCTCTTCAAATGTTTTATCCAGTTCCAGTTTTCCTATTACTGATCTCATAGTTGTTTGTGCTAACTGAATCGTTGCATATTCATAATCTGTCAACTGAGGTGTTTTTAAGCGTTTAGTTATTCCATAACTGGCTTTCTTAGCATCAAAAACCTTCATATAAACGACACCATCAACCAGGATCTTTACGTTGTCCTGTGTAAAACAGGGTTGTATAGGCACATCGAGAGCTTTTTCTTTAAGAGAATGCTTATATTTTACCTTATCAATAAATGGGATGAGAATATGAAAACCGGCTTCCATTGTCTTGCAGTATTTACCCAGTCTTTCGACAACAAAAGCTTTCTTTGCGGGAACGATTCTAATACTTCGTAAGATAGCGATGATTACTATGGCTGCAACGGTTGTCGTTATAATATTTCCAAACATTATTTTGCCCCCTTATCGGTTAGTACTGGCAGTATTGTCTGTATTAAAGATTTTACCTGAGCTGCTTCAAGAGGAATAACAGATGTCTTGGAGTTTTTAAGGATATTTCCCAGTTGAGCTAGATACTGTTGAAAAATTCTCATGGATTTAGCTTTGTCGCCATTGGGTTTGTTTATAGCCTGTGCAATAAGACGAATACCTTCGGCTGTAGCTTCGGCCTGCAGCTCTATAGCTTTAGCTTTTCCTTCGGCCTCATTAATTCTTTTCTGTTTTTCTCCCTTACTTCGGTTGATAGCTTCTTCCCTGTTTCCCTTTGAATCATTAATAGCCGCTTGTTTGACGCCATCACTTTCAAGAACTTCAGCTCGTTTGTCTCTTTCTGCAGTCATCTGCTGTTCCATGGCTCTTTCAACGGTTTCCGGAGGATCGAGATTTTTTATTTCATATCTGGTAACTTTTATTCCCCATGGATCGGACGCTTGATCAACACTTTTTACAATGGCATTATTGATAGAGTCTCTTTCAGAGAAAGTCCGGTCCAATTCAATTTTCCCAATTTCCGATCTCATTGTTGTCTGTGCCAGTTGTGCTGTGGCAAAGCGGTAATTTTCAATTCCATAGCTTGCTTTTTGAGGATCAATCACTTTTAAGTATAGAATTCCATCTACAGTAATCTGAACATTGTCGTTTGTGATACATACCTGTGGCATTACATCGATTACTTCTTCCCGAAGTTCTAATTTATAAGCAATTCTCTGGATTACCGGAACGACAAAGTGTAAGCCGGCGCCCAGTTCTTTTTTAAATTTTCCAAATTCTTCAATTACCCAGGCCTCCTGCTCCGGGACAATTCGAATCATCTTAAATAAAATAATGATGACTATTGCCGAAACAATGAGAGTTGGTATCATTTCCATAATGTTCTCCTTCGTTTATTCTTTAATGCTTTTTTCAACAATAAAAGTTAGACTTTCTGATTCTTTTCTACCGATAATTGTAACTTTATCCTGAGAAAATATTTTATTATTATTCAGAGATTCCGCCTTCCAGGATGTCCCCCTTAAACGTATTCTTCCCGGTGAATTCGGTCCAATTTCATCGATAACCACGGCTGTTTTTCCGATAAAACTATCGGTTTGATTTTTATGAATCCTCCCACTGAATGTATTGGAAAACTTTTTTCTCAGAAAAATAAGAGACAATACAGAAGAGGTCATCCATATTATTAGTTGTATTATATAACTGGAAGAGACCGAAGGTATTATCAAACCTGTAATTCCTGTTAATATGGCCCCGCACCCGAAAAAGAAAATTGTGAAACCGGGAATGAAAAG
>JAEINM010000250.1 GCA_016342385.1 Spirochaetaceae bacterium
TCTTTCCTGATTGTATTTACTGTCTGAGATGCGTCGACATCTGTCCCCATTCTGTTCTAAAAATTCGTATGGGGAAAAGAGTATGAGGTACTTAATTATGTTCCTGCTGACTTTAACAAGCTGTAAGAGTTTTAAAGAGTCTATTCCTGTTGAACGACCGGAGAATCTGAATCCTATGACAAATGAGCTCCAGCAAATAGCTGACTGGTCTGTCAATGAATTTGAACTACCTGGAGTACAGATAGGTTTTATGAAAAGAGGAGAAAATCCTGTAATTGTCTCTAGTGGAAATTTTGATTTTGCTCATAAAAAGACTTATATAGAAAATCATCATTCTTTTCGAATTGGAAGTACTACAAAGATGTTTGTGGCGGCTCTTTTCTGCCGGTTTGCTGAAGAGGGAAAATTAGAATTGAATGATACTCTTGCTAAGTGGCTTCCTGATTATCCCCAAGCATCAAATATTACAATTTCAGATCTGTTGAATCATACCAGTGGAATTGATGAGTCTTTATTTAAAAATGTAGGATTTGTTTTAAAGTCTATGTTAAATCATAAAAAAAGATGGGATCCGCTGGAAATTGTAGATGTTTTTTGAGTTTCTATATTTATAGCCCGTACTTCAAATCTGTTTATATTCTTAGGATCTAGTAACGATTTAGGCCGAGGAACAAAAAAAGTGATATCTTTTACCTTCCGGGATCTACTGACTCTCGATGAAAGTTCAATTGAAAATGTTGAGATATGCCATAGCTTAATTCTATCAGTTATTTATAGAAGTTGAACCACGCCCTATCTTCTAGAGCCTTTTTCTCACATTGTTTTCTTTTTTCAGCGGGAATACCTATGGGCAGAATAACAGAGAGCTTTCTGTCTGCCGGAATGTGTAGTAATTCAGATATCCTCTGAGCTCTGTTCTCTCTTCTCAAGGCCCCATCAATCCATAACGATGCATAACCAAGGGCAGTTGCTGACAGAAGAATATTTTCTACAGCAGCGGCATAGTCTTCTTTGTAAAAAGTCATATCAAAATATGTCTCTCTAGTATCTGAGAGTACAGCAATCATAGCCGGTGCGGTGTGGAGATAGGAATAACCAATAATTTCACTTATCTCTGTAAGAAGTTCTTTCTTATTTACGATTATAAATTCTGTCGACTGTGAATTCTTTCCTGAAGGTGCTTGAATTCCTGCCTGAACAATCTTTTTAAGTGTTTTTTCAGGTACAATTTCACTGGTAAATTCTGCTCTGTAACTATGTCTTTTATTTATGGCTTCAAATAAATCCATATGAATTCCTTCTGTTGTTTTTTTGTTTATTATAAATTGTATTTATTATTCATAACAAGAGAAATAACTCAACGGCTCCTCATCAGTTCATGCTGAAATGTAGGGGCAAAAATTATTCTATTTCCTTTCTAAAGACGATCTTTTTTCCGGGTACATCCCAGATTTCCATGACTGATCCCTGGAATGGAGAATTCTCCTTAATGGCCTCTTTTTTTAAAACCGGGTGCACTTTCAGTACTCCCATTAGACTGGACAGTGGACTGCGATAGGGGAATTCTACTGTCAGGTATTTTTTTTCCGGTACTGTTCTCACTAATAAAAATTCTTTTATCCCGTCGATTTTATTCAGATCTTTTGTTTCGATAATACAGCCAACTTCAGATCGGAGATCATTCACCTCTACCTGGCGGGGATCATCATAATAGATACCAAATCCCCTGAAGGTTTCCAGGTCTAATTTCTCCAGCAATTGAATGTAAACATCATTTGAAACAGGACCACTCTGTCTGTAATCGCCTCTCACTTCCCTATAGGCTATGGTTTCTCCACCCGCCAGAAGGATGATAGGGTGTATTCTTTTCAGTCCGCCGTAATACACATAAAACGAGAATAACGAGATAAATAGAATAGCTGACATAATGAATAAGATTTTCATACATTTCTCCTTTGTATGGAAATTGTATAGCCAATCGATTAGTATTGCTTTCCAAATCCTGCTATGTTAGGGGAAGTACAGGCAGACATAAGTTCGCCCGGAATATCCCCTCTTTAAAACGCTCAGAAGGGAGGTACTCTTCAAAGTGAGGTTTGTCCCCGGGGCGGATACCTTCGGTCTGGATGGCCCTTTGAAATACATAGTCCCAGGATTTTCCAAAATCCTCTCCCTTTCCTTCAAAGAGAAAGACCATACATCTTCCGGGATCGATGATCTTCATATTGAAGGGTTCTCCATTATGGGGAATATCTTTCTGAAGAGATATACAGGCATCATAGCGGCATTTTTCAGGATCGATATAATCGGGATCATCATAGCCGATACCGAAGGATCGGACATTTTCAAAAGTCAGCTTATGTACATGGATCCATTCTAAAAGCTCGCGAAATGCTTTTTGTATTTCTCCGGGATTATAGCCTGTATTGACTCTCTTGTAGATGACTGTAAAAGGGGGAAAATCGCGAAACCCCCTATTGACCAGATTCAAATTTTCGGGAATATCCCCTAGAGCAGTTTCTTTTTTCCGATTCTTTCGGATTTGAGAAGCTGATTCATTGAAATATTGTTTAAAGTCCCGGGCAAAGTTTGCGCTGCTCTTATATCCATAATCCAGGGCCACCTCTGTTATAGGCTTATTGTCCAGCTGAAGCACTCTTCGGGATTTTGCCATCTTTAACCGTTTTACATACCGGTTGACTGTTTCACCGGTAATGGCTTTAAAAATGCGATGGAAATGGTATTCTGAAAAGGCCGAAACCCGGGCTAGTTCAGAAGTGGTAATTCTTTTCTCGAAATTCTCTTCAATATAGTCTATGGCCAGGTCTATTTTTCCTCTGTAAAAAGACTCCCTCATATTCATTTTTTAAGCCGTCCTAATTCTCCCCATTGGTCAGGTCTAATTTTATAGGTCATAGGGGGTATAAGAGAGTCAGATAAAAAAGTACGTTCTCTTAAAGCACTTTTTAAAAGAACTGACCCCCTTTCCCATCGGATGAGATCCTAGGTTTCTATGAGCTCCTCCATCCGGTCGATAAGAGCTTCTAGAACTTTGAATCCCGCGTCGACAGGAGCTGAACTCTCCATATCAACCCCGGCGACTTTAAGGGCCTCGAGAGGATAAAGGGCATTGCCCAGACTCAGAAACTTCAGATACTTATCCACAGCACCGGATTTCTTTCGGAGAATCTCCCCGCAGAGAGCATGAGCTGCCGAAATCCCTGTAGCATACTGGAACGTATAAAAGGGTTCATAGAGATGGCCGAAGGTTGCCCAGGTAATAGATGTCCGGTCGGGATCGTCTTTCAGAGTGTCGCCATATCCTTCGGCAAAGAGTCCTTTCATGGTTTCCTGGAGTATATCCGCATTGACAGGTTCTCCGGCTTCCAGTTTTCTGAATATCTCAAACTCGAACCGCGCCAGAGTGGGCATAATAAAGAAGTAGCGGTGAATGTTATCCATCGCCTCCTGTATAACGGCCAGCTGAAAATCCCTGTCCTTATTACTTTTGAACAGATGGTCCCGAACCATGGCCTGATTGAAATTCGAGGCGACTTCGGCTACAAACATGGAATAATCCGAGTCAGAATAACTCTGGTGTTTATGGGTGAGGTAGGAGTGCATGGAGTGCCCCAGCTCGTGGGCCAGTGTGCTGACTTCCGATAGAGAACCATCATAACTGAGCATTATACAGGGATAGGTATCGTATGTTCCGTAAGAGAACGCCCCCTGTGCCTTTCCCTTGTTCCGGGCATAATCCACCCATCGTTCTTCCAGACAGCCCCGTCGGACAGTCTTCACATAATCTTCACCCAGCGGAGCCATAGCCTGACCGATGATATTCACAGCATGCTCAAATTCATAGTCCGGCTGATTCGTTGTAAGAGGAGCCCATATGTCAAAGGGGCGCATGTCATCGAGTTTTAACAGCCGCCTTTTAACATCCCAGTAGCGGTGCCAAAGGGGAAGATGTTTTTTGAACCTGTCAATAAGGTTGTGGAAAACTCCCGTGGGGATATTAAAAGGTGCCAGTTTGTATTGCAGAACGGACTCATATCCGCGAATCCGCGAAATGGCAACGGCCTGTTTTGCCGCAGCCAGATAATTTCCGGCATAGGTATGGCGGAGTCCCCTATAGGCGTCGGCATAATTCTCCATACCGGTTCGGCGCACTTCACGGTCTCTGTGTTTTTTAATCTCTTCGATGTTGCTTTGGGTTACCTCGTGGGATTCCCCGTCACTACCCCTGGCATCGTTTACCTTCATATCCATGGAGGACAGCATTCCGAATGTCATCTCCACGCTACCGAATGGCTCTGATATTATTCCCAGAACTTTCTCTACTTCACCGGAGCGCACATGGGGTTTTGTCCGGATAAGATTTTCAATACTGTGCCTGAAGGGGGTTATTTCCCTTTCTGTCTCCATCCACTGTTTCAGATTTTTTTCGTCCATGGCCAGCAGTTCGGGATCGGCAAAAGCTGTTTTGGCTGAAATTCCCGCTATGGTACCCTGAATCTGTCCCACCATGGCTGTCGCTTCCGCATCATCGCCGTCAACGGCCATGGCCATATAGGCATAGAAATGGAGCTTGGCGGATTTGCGGGAAATATCATCGCGGGTTTTCAGCCATTCAAGCAGTCTCGAGGGACTGTGGGAGAGAGTTCCCTCAAAGCCATCAAATCGGGACAGTTCATTTTTAAGACTAGTATATGCATTGTTCCAAGCCGCCCGGTCCTTAAATACCGCCTCGGCATTCCAGGTCTGTTCTCTGGGGATTTCATTCCGATTGGCGATGGTGGTTGATTTCATTGTACGTCCTCCTGGGGTTCACCATGTCATTTTAACCCGAAAAGCCGAATTTTTATGACCTATTTTTTTTCTGGGGACTCTTACATGCGTTTACAGCGGAATATCGTATTTTTCCAAGAAGGCTGAATACACTTTCTCATGAGCAATCCGTTTGTACTGCTTGTTTTTTATGCGTATTTCATCTCGAATCTGCTTCTCTTTGGACAGAAGGCCGGAGAGTTCATTGTGCTGAATTAAGGCTCCTGTCTGGTAGCAGACTCCTGCTATTTTAAATAGGGCTTCTTTGACCTGGCACCCATTGAGATATCCGCTGGAACTGATTTTTCGTTTCTGATGGGGGATCATGTATGATGTTTCATCAAAACTGAAAAAAGAGATCTCATTATTATTATCATCATCGTAACTGAGTGATGGTGAATTCCGCAGTATGTGGGCGAGCCGCTTCCCCATTGTTACTATGGTACTTGTAATTTCATCAATAACCTGGATAGCTTCTGCTTCAGACTTGATAGCTCCTGACATGGTTTTCTTAATAGAAAGAAAACGGCTTGTTGGAAATTTCGGTAGGATTGTCTGGATTTTATCCAGTTTCCCCAGATTGAATTCTATACGGAGTATATCCTGACCGAAAATATTCTGTTCAAAAAGCCTTATCTCATCTTTATTCTCCAGTGTTATGGTCTCAGAGAGAGAATCTCTAAATGAATGAAGAAAAGCATTCCCCAAATTTATTATGAACTTGATAATATTTTCTTTGTTCTTTTTATAGGAAAGCTTTTGTGAATGAAGAGTCGTATTGTAAAAATGTTCTATTAATGAGTAGTCTATAACACCTTGCCCGTCTGTTGGAAGGAATGCCTGTAATCTGTAAACCTCTTTTTCCTGCTCTAAAAATGGTAGGATTTCTTTTTCAAGTTCCCGCAGGTAATCATCAATTTTATCGCGAACCTTTGGAGTGCAGTTGTAATCATGGATATCTATTAATTGAAGAGATGGATTTTGAAGATCTACCAGTTCCAGATATTTTTTTGTCTTTATTATATTGAAAGCGATTATCAGGTTATAAAGAGAGGGTCTCAACTGATCTTTATCCAGCAGTTTGTGAATATTTACAACTGTTTTCTGTTGTATCTCTTTCATTGAAGGATCTTTACCGAATACAGTATCCACAGCATAAAGCAATTCTTTCACATCACTTGGTTCATAATTCAAGATGAGAAAGAGAAGTTCTACAGCGGGTATTTTATCTATTAAATTAGTGGATTTATGATTGAATTTAGTAAAGTCGATCTGAGAGATTTCACGGCACAATTTATATAACAGCACAATGAGGTTGTAATCTCTTTTCTCCAGATAGTACCATCCCTTTTCCAGTATGGGCTTTAATGATTTTATCAGTTCTTTTGTTACAATAGAAATATTCTTTGCAAAGACTTTCATAATCAGGGGATTGAGGTTAATTTTTGTACTGAATCTGTATAATCTGATAATTTCTGTTTCAATGGCAAAATTCTTTATTTTTCTCTTCTCGGAAAATAAATATCGAA
>JAEINM010000251.1 GCA_016342385.1 Spirochaetaceae bacterium
TGATGCACCCTATTATTTTAGAGCGGCGGACCTTTTTGTTATTCCGGCGAATTATGAGCCCTTTGGATTAGTGGGGATTGAAGCCATGAGTAGCGGTACAGCCATCCTGGCTACCGCGTTGGGAGGATTCCTCGACTATCTGAAGGATGGTAAAAATGGTTTATTCATTAAACGGGATGCCCTAGATATAGCCCAGAAGATTAAGTATCTAATGGATAATAGAGAAGAATTAGAGAAGATGTCACATATGGCCAGAGAAACAGCCCTGGACTATTCCTGGGAAAAGATAGGTAAACAATATCTTGAATTGATAGAAGAAGTGTACAGTGAAAAAAGATAACCTGAGAACCTGGGCTGTTCAGGGAATGAAATTCATTATCGTGGGATTTTTAAACACGGGAATAACAATGGGAACAATTTTTGTGCTAACCCGTTTATTCAAAGTTCACTATATTCCTGCTAATGCAACCGGATACACTGCGGGTTTGATAAACAGTTTTATCTGGAACCGGAACTGGACCTTTAAAAGCAGGGGCAATGCTTTACGGCAAACCTTATTCTTTCTTCTGGCTTTCGGCATATGCTATACTCTCCAGCTGACTCTGGTATTGTTACTCGTAGAGTATTATTCGATGAACCCCGACATAGCACAGATTATGGGGATGATTGTCTATACTGGTCTTAATTTTCTCATTAACAAACTCATAACATTCCGCAAAAAGGAGATTTCATGACAATCAGTATTATTGTTCCATGCTACAATGAAGAAGAAGTGATTAACATGACCAATACCCGCCTCGCCTCAGTTCTGGATAAAATGGATTTACAGAGTGAAATTATCTATATAAATGATGGGAGTTCCGATAAAACATCATCAATTCTATCAACCTTTGCAGATGAGGATTCCCGGATCAGGGTCCTATCATTCAGTAGAAATTTCGGGCATCAGGCGGCTGTTTCGGCTGGGCTCCAATACTGCAAAGGCGACGCCGCCATAATAATCGATGCTGATCTGCAGGATCCTCCGGAGCTGTTTCCAGAAATGATCAGATTGTGGAGAGAGGGAAATGAAGTCGTCTATGGACAGAGACTCTCAAGAAAAGGGGAATCGGGTTTTAAGAAGTGGTCGGCTAAGATGTTTTATAGGACGATCAACAGACTATCCGATATAAAACTGCCTTTGGATACGGGAGATTTCCGCCTTGTGGACAGAATAGTCATTGATGCTTTTAACAATCTTCCCGAAAGAGATAAATATATACGGGGATTATTTGCCTGGCTGGGATTCAGACAGACTCCCATCTCTTATAATAGAGATGAACGTGCGGCGGGAGAGACAAAATATCCTCTCAAAAAGATGATAAAATTTGCCTCTAACGGCATTATCGCCTTTAGCAGAAAACCTCTGGAAATAGCTCTTCAGATGGGGATAGTGACACTGTTGATTTCCCTGGGATTAACAGTCTATACATTTATATCGTATTTTCTAAGACCCATGACAATTGTACCGGGCTGGGCTTCAACCCTTCTGGTTATTCTCTTTCTGGGATCGGTTCAGTTACTGTCTACGGGAGTTCTGGGGAAGTATATCGGCAGGATCTATGATGAGACAAAAGGACGCCCTGAATACATTATTTCTCACGACTCTGATTCATCATCAAGTAAATAATATATCTGAATCAGTTCATCATTATGAGTAATTTCAGAGATCAATTCACGATGATTATAGCGTGCCGGTATAGATTGAGGATGATTTCTGAAATGATCTTCCAGAATCAGATAACACTCTTTCACTTCCGGTTTATCATCGATAAGGTAAAAATAGAAGAAATCTCTGTCATAATAGGCAAACCACTCATTGGCACTTCCAAATATCGGCAGTCCATCATCGGGAATGACTGTTGAGACCTCATTGATATAATCGACCTGAGACTCTTTTCTGTAATTCATTTTATATAGATAAGCATATTGTGGGAACATCAGGAGGAAGACAAATAGAAGCACCAGGTTCGTCTTTTTAATGGAAAAAGAAACGGTTGTCAGTAATAGAAGAAATGCCGGATAGGCAAAGACAGCATAATTAGAATTTCCTCTCGGTAAAAAAAAACTCTCAACCATAAGTACACTCAAAAGTATAAGAGGGAATTTATCTTCCTTATACATTTTTTTAATGATATAGATTAGTAACCCTGTTAGAAATATGGCAAAATCTGCCAGATGTCTGTGCTTTTTTGATTCGAAGAAAAAGGAAAAGAGGTAATTGGAGGTTGCTCCAGAGACTCTTGTGAAGTGATCTAGCTCACCACCGATATTGAAAACTGTTTTATAGTGAAGAGACAGGTAAAGTGCCACTCCACCCAATATCCCGAGGGCGAAGAGAATGATTGATTTAATCAGTACTTTTTTATGGGAGAAATAGGATTTGTGCTGCCATATAAAATAGGCGAGACAATAGAAGAAGCCTGTGACTCCCATAGGATGAGTTTCCAGCCCCAGCATCCCGACAAATCCCGCCAGAGTATAGTTCTTTCTCATGAAGAAGAAAAAGCACAATGTGCTGAAAAAATAGGCCAGAGCATCTGATCGGGTTTTATTTCCCATGGAGACATAGGGTTCAAATACCAGCATTAAAAGGAGAATTATAAATATCTTATTTCGATCGATACCAATTCTAGTAAAATTCTTAAACCAGAAAAACAGGCTAAGATAGACAAGAAGAGAAGATATGATATGACCGTTTAATTTGGTCCATCCGGCAATATCAAGGATTGAGCTGTAGAGGTAGGAATAGATTTTACCGAAATAGGCCACTCCACCGAGTTTTTCTGTTTTATAGACCCTGTCAAATTCATAATTATTATGAGTGTAATTGTAGGCGAATGAGAGAGACCAGGGATCATCGATATCTTCAACTCTGTAGTTGTTGAAGATGAAGATATTGACGATGAGGGCGAAGAATAGGAATAGGTAGATGGGGATGTTTTTATAGGTTGTCATTTCTTATATTCCCTAATAATTATGATCTATTATTTACATTTTATATTAGTCTATTTTTATACCCTTTAGTTTTTTCATTCTTTCGGGGTCATTTTTGAGGTTGATCCAGAATTCTTTCAGAAATGCGAAGAAGATGCTGAAAAAGAAAGCGACAAAAGTAACAATAACACAAAGTTTTCCGCGACTCGGTCCCGATTTCATTTCCGGAACTTCAGCGTATTCAATTATTTGAAATTTTGGTCCTGTTCCACCTTTCTGAAGTTTAAGAATTTCATATTGTTGAATGAGGCTCTGGTAGATTGTAGCCTGGACTTGTAGAGATCTGGTTAATTCCTCATATTCCATTACTATCAAAGGAAGATCTTTTAATGCAGGAATACCCTCTATTGTACCATTTTCCAATGCCCATAATGAGTTCTCCAATGCTACTTTTTCATCCTTTAATTTGATCAGAGAAGGGTCTTCAATACGAGTTTTTGTTTTATAAGTTGCAAGAGCAGCTTCTTTTTCCACAAGTGAAGTTTTAAGAAAAACGATTCTATTTCCAATTGTTTCAGAAATAGCTCTTGCATCCATAATGTTATACTTATTCTGGAAATCTAATATTTCCTGTTGGATTAAAGAAATTTCAACTTCTACTTCAGACTTCTTTTCTTCGAATATTCTTCTTTGTGAAAAATTAGAAGTTTGGTCAAGTTCGGCAAATTTGTTTTCCAGGATATCTACAACTCTATTGACAATTTTTGTAGCCAGTATCCTATCAATATCCTCATAGGCGATACTTATAGTATTAGTATCTAAATCTGTGTTTACCGATAAATGTTGCCTTATCGTGGTTCTTAATTCTGATTTCGGGAATTTACTAGTCCCTAATTTATAAATCTCCAATAAATCAAACTCATCAGCTATCTGATCAATTACAGTATCGCTATTGGTCAGCATAAGAACCATTGCAGATTCATTAGAAGTCCCTGCTCCAGGAACTCCCATTAAACCTGCCAAAGCACCCATTCCTGAAGAACTCATAAGACTTGATAATCCTGAACTTTCACTTTCATTAATTTTTATTATAGATTTAGGTTCATATCTATTTGGTAAAGGACTTTTTTCCGGAGGTAATTTTATTGTAATGATAGAAAATATAACGACTCCTAACATTGCTATTATGACAGTTAAAAAAATTAGTAATTTATTCTTATAAATAATTCCTAATAATTCCAGAAAATCTACATCATCATTCTTTGTTTTATCTTTTTTATTCATAGTACCTAACTTTATTTACATTTCAATCTAAAATCGTCTATTTATTAATATCCAATTATTACACTAAAAGCAGTTTTTATCCTACTCAGAATAAAATAATATATTATCTTTTGTAGATTCAAAATCAACAAATTCAAATTTTATAGTATTTTGAATACCGACATCCAGCGTTATAGGAGGGATAAAACCAGCTTTACTAATATTAATGGAAGAGAAACAGGTGGTAGAGCAGAATTTTTTTATTCGCAATCTACTAATTGGTAATTTTTTCCTTATTATAAAAGCAATTAAATCAAAAAATGCTCCTCCCATATATCCTAGAAAATAAGGCCAGTGAAATGTAATAGCAGCCTTTCGACCTAAAGCTCCTTTAACTATACGAACAAGTGAATCCATGCTATAATCAGGTTTATCTATATAGTTAAACAAGTATTCACCTTTTTCATTCCTTAGTGAATAATGAATAAAAGCAACAATGTTTTCTACATAAGCCATAGATTTCACATTTTTACCATTTCCTATCATAGGAAAAAACCGTGAAGAAATCTGCTTAAGAAGATTGTATACGTTACCTCTGTTTCTTTCACCGAAAACGACTGTAGGTCTAATTATAGTCAATGTCCGATTATTGGGATCGCCATTGACCCATTCTCTATATACTCCTTCTGCTTCCCACTTTGTCCTTCCATAGTCATTGAAATAATTGATCTCACCACTTTCATCTGTACCTTCAGGAGCAAATCCATAAACGGCAACAGAACTTGTAAATACGATTTTATTTATACCAAGATCTTCACAAGCTCGACAAACATTCTGTGCACCAAATACATTAACCTCATCGTAAAGAGTTTTTGGAGTTACATCATCCCTGTGTTCGGCAGCTAAGTTAATTACAGTATGGGAATTTTTCAGACTTTTTTTCAAATTTTGAAAATCCCGGACATCTGAGAGTCTGGTCTTTTCAGGAAAAAAAGGAGAGATATTTTTATCTACTATTTGAAAATCCACTTTTTGTTCTTTAAAAAGTCTTGCTAATCTGGAACCGATAAATCCAGAACCTCCGATAATTGTTATCACAAAACCCTCCAATAATTTTTTTAGAATATAACTGCAAGTATTTGGATGTGTTCCTCATATCAATACATCTTATCTTATTTCTTTAAAAGATTTTCAATCAAAAACAAATTATTTGTGATACCTTTGGACTCCCAAGACTAAATAAAGAACAAAATAAAATACAGATTTAATCATACTCAATCCTTCAATTTTCCTGTAAATCTGCCATTGATATTTTACTGCTTTAATCTTATTACTCGATCTGGATGTCTTCCCTACACGATACTTTGCCAAAGGAAGTCTTACTCCATATGCAAAATCCAATTCCTTTAATAATTCTAACCATAGTAAATAGTCTTCACTGAGTATATAGTCACCAAACAATCGAATACCTAATAAATCTTTATTATAGACTACTGTTAAACAACCCATTACATTCGTCTTCAAAAGTGAACTATATGATATTTTCTGAGGTACGTTAATTACACTTCTTATAGACAAATTGAAATCACATTTATAATAGCCGGTATAAGATAAACTGATATTTCTATTGTCCATAAAAGGAATTTGTATTTCTAATTTTCTTTCCATCCAGAGATCATCTGAATCAAGAAAAGCTATGTATTTACCATTTGAATGATTTATACCTCTATTCCTAGAATAACATACTCCTTGATTTATATCATTTACGAGCATTTTAATATTGTGATATTTCTTAGTATACTCAACTATTATTTCTCGACTATTGTCAGTTGATTTATCATCAATTAGTATTAACTCCCAATTCGTATATGTTTGTCTTAAAACTGAATTAATAGTATCTCTCAGTGTTTCTGATGAGTTATAGACTGGTGAAATTATAGAAACAAGAGGCTCTGATATCATTGTTGTTCCTTTCCAAACATATAATATTTACCTAAATATCATCAGATATAATAGAATTATTATCTGGGTAAAATCTACTTTTTAAAAAGATTAATGTTATTATCAAAAAAGATATTAAAGAATTTTGCAAAGAATAAAAAGTAAAATAATG
>JAEINM010000252.1 GCA_016342385.1 Spirochaetaceae bacterium
TTTGATTTGATTTGATTTGATTTGATTTGATTTGATTTGATTTGATTTAATTCTATTTCAATTCCAGAAACTGGAGTGCTCATTTGAATTAGTTGTCTTGATCGATTTCTTTTTAAAGTTTATTGTAAAGTAGCTGTATTATTATATTGAAAATTTTCAATAAATTATTATACATCTTCTATGAGTCATAAATTTTAACCAAGGAAACAGACTTCACTGATAGAAACACTGGCGACTTTCCCCTCTCCGGTAATAATCTGACTTATGACCTTGGCAAAATAGCCGTCACTTTCCAGTAACTGAGCAATTATTCCCACTGTAGTACCGGGTAATACCGGTTGAAGATAATAGGCCCCCACTACTCTTGTAGCTCTAATGGGAGCAATTTCCGGTGTACCTCTTATCTCAGAGACATTATTTGTTACAAAATAATTCATACAGAGACCCAGCTGCCCCGACATTTCGAGCTGCATGGCTCCCGGATAAACAGGGAAGTCGGGGAAATGTCCTTTGAACAGGGGAAGTTCAGAATCAATATACGATGAGCCTGTGATTATCTTTTTCTCCAGATCCAGGCCGGTCAATTTGTCGACCAGAAGAAAAGGGTCTCTATGGGGAATAATTTTTTGAATATCCTCTTTCCCATAAGAAAACCGAACCGGAAGGTTTTCCGGATCGGCTATTAATTTTTTACGTTTTTTTCTCAGTATGAGATCATAATCCATCAGGATTTTTCACCCTTTACAATGACATCTTCAATAATATTGAGTGTCTCATCCATCTCAGCCTGGGTCAACTGGCTGGAAACTGACATTCTGAATCGTCTGGCATGGGCCGGAACAGCAGGAAAGTCTACTGGTTGAAGGAATAGCCCTCTTGTCTGCATTCCTGCGGCATACTTTAGTAATTTTTCACCGGAAGCACCAATGATTATTGGAATAACCTGTGATTCTGTATCACCGAGATCCAGATTCATAGCGAGAAGACTCTTCTTCATAAATCGTGTGTTTTCCCACATCTTATCTCGAAGGGAAGAATCCCTGGTCGCCACTTCAAGAGCCTTAATAAGTCCACCTGAAACAGCCGGTGAAGGAGCACAGGAAAAGTTCCATGGAGATGAATACCCCTTTAAGTATTTGATTAAAGATTTATTGGCACAGACGAAACCGCCTACTCCGCCAAAAGATTTACTCATGGTACCAAAAGTAATCCCCACTTTGTCTTCTACACCGAAATGTTCTGCCACACCCCGACCGTTCTCACCGAACATGAGAGTCGAGTGGGCTTCATCAATATAGATTCCAGCTTTGTATTGCTCACAGATTTCAACAATTTCCGGCATTTTCGCTAAATCACCATCCATTGAATAAACACCTTCCACAACAACAAGAACTCTTTTACCTTTGCATTTTTCAAGCATCATCTGGAGAGAATCCATATCATTGTGGGCAAAGAAAAGCATCTTGGCCCCGGACAAGGTCCCGCCATCAACTAAACTTCTATGGCATTTTTCATCCATGACAAGAAAGTCACCTTTTCTCATTATTCCCTGAATAGCACCGACATTTCCTCCAAAACCACTGGAATAAAGAAGGCAGTCCTCTTTCTGTTTAAAAGCGGCAATTTTACTTGCCAGCTCTGTATGAATATCAAGAGTACCGGAAAGCAAAGGAGCACCTGAAGAACTTAATCCATATTTTTGTACAGCTTCTACGGCAGCCTGAATGACTTCAGGATGTGTGGAAAGACCGAGATAGTTATAGGAAGTCAAGTTGATAATATGTCTTTTCTTCCCATCAAGATTACTCAGGATCTCTGTAGAAACTCTCGGTGCATCGAGAAGCTCCTGTTCAAAGAAACTAAAGACTTCTTTAACTTTCGGATTATTAATCCATTCATTAAAATCATCAGGAGGTGATAAAACATCGGCATTATCATTGTAATGAAAATCTGCCAAACTATAGTTTAATATGTTATCTGCCATGGTAGCCCCTTATTAATTCTTATGCTTCAGCGAAAGCTAAAAACTTATCAGCTAACTGATCGATAGTTTCGATATCTGCAAGCTCTGCTCTGGGAACTTTAATATTGAGCTCACGCATGGAGCATGAAACAACTTCAATCATATCGAGACTATTCGCTCCATAATCCTTCATTGATTTCATTGGATCAATTGTCTCATTTTCCAGATCGTCCAGATTCTCAATAATATTTTGTGAAATTACCTCAATAATTTTTTCTTTAGTCATGTTATTCTCCTCATTATTATATCTCCTTTTATCAAAGAGTTATTTACATTTTTGATTTTATATATCTCATCATCGAATTGTCCTGATAGGGGAATCCGTAATCCACATTGATTATCTGCCCGTTCATGGCATTCATAAGCCCACTGCACATGGCAAAAACAGAATCAGCACATTCAGCGGGAGTCAGGAACATGGATTCTTCAATTCCCTCTTTCGCCATAAACTCAAAGAACTCCTCTCCGAATATGAGATTGAATGACTCGGTTTTAACCGTCCCGAAACGAATGACATTAACTGTACTACCCTGTCCTTCATTATAGAGATGGACAGACATATATTTCGAGAGAAACTCCAGGAGAGATTTAGATGCTGCCACATAGTCGTAACCCTGATAAAAATGATCTGGTCCGTCACTGGATATGGCTAGAATTTTTTCTGGATAGGACCCAAATATCTTTTTAGCCTTCTGCGTGTAATCAACTAATGGCCAGGTGCTGTAATCCAGAGTCTTATATAGTGATCTTTTCTTGTAGTCTTCCAGAGATTTAGGACTTTGAGCAAAACCCACATTACTGACAAAAATGTCCAGCTTATCTTCTTTCTCTTTAATTGTGTCCATAACCATCTGAGTATCTTCGGCAATTGAAACATCGGCCTGGATAAAAACCGGAGCTTTTGCTGCTCCCTCTTTTTTAAAATCAGCTGTGATCTCATCGAGATCTGCTGATCCCCATTTATAAGTAAGATAGGTTGCCGCACCGGCTTTTGCCAGTTTCATCGCACTGGCAAGACCTATCCCTTTTGTTCCACCGGTTATTAAAACAGATTTTCCGCTTAAATCAATTTGTATCATTATTGTACCTGTTCTCTTTTTCAATCAGCATAAAAGCTGTTAATAATATCTTTTGTTTCCGGATAGGCAAAGCTGAGTTTATGCATCATATCTTCCTGAAGTCTGGCATCAATCAGCAGCTTCTTCTTTTTGGAACTCAATGTATACTTTAAAAGATATACGGATTTTACATTCTTCTCACTTATTTGTAAAGCAATGTCCAGAGCCTTTGGCATTACATCTTTTTTAGGAAGTATATAATTGATATTTGTCCCTTTGTTCAATAGCTCACTACCTTTAAAACGCTTACCCGTGTACATCATTTCATTAGCGACAAAATCACCCATCAATCCCTGAAGAAGTGTGGTCGTTCCCATTCCGGGAGTGAATCCCATATTCATAAAGACTGCGCCATAGCGACTCTCCCTGGCAGCGATAACAATATCCGAACAGAGAGCAAGAACAAGTCCTCCGCCCATGGCATGTCCTTCCATGGCGGCAATAATCGGATATTCCGCGTTGACAAGCCGTTCCGACATTAAAAGGTCTTTTACGTCAATGACTCCGTTACTGAGATCTATAAGTGTATCTTTTTCGGCACCGGCACAGAAAACAGAATCCAGGCCTGAGAGAATCATGGCGTGTGGTTTATACTTTGCTTCGAGATCATCCATAGCAGCGAGAAAACCTCTGATAAAATCATTTGAAAAGATATTC
Source organism: Spirochaetaceae bacterium (assembly GCA_016342385.1). Taxonomy (GTDB): domain Bacteria; phylum Spirochaetota; class Spirochaetia; order DSM-2461; family DSM-2461; genus Spirochaeta_F. The sequence continues at coordinate 3,799 of JAEINM010000252.1, forward strand.
TTATTTTCCACATCATTCATTTTCAAATGCGCAATGTTGAACTCGTCAACATGGAGTTCCATATTTTTTGCCACTTTATTCTCCCGTTACAGGCTGAGAGGGTTTAAACCTCTCGAACCATGAGGGTAAATTCCCCTCGTTGAAATTTTTAACGGCTGCAAGAACCGATTCTTCTTTTATTAAATCAAACAGTGTCTTTTCTGCTAGTTCTTTTCTCTCTGAGAAATCCGATTCGAGAAATTTATGGGTAAAATCCTTAAAAACACTGACTGCCTGCGGAGAGGTTCTCATAATCTGACGACAGATTGATTTGACCCCTTTCTCGAAACCTTCTGAAGAGAAAACTTCATCGACAAGCCCGATATTCATTGCTTTTTCAGCATTTAACTGAGCAGAAGTAAGAACCATATAACGGGCTTTCTGAGGAGAAACGCGAAGCATAAAAAGATAGGGTAGAACATTGGCGGGGATTATCCCGATTAAAGCCTCACTCAATTCAAAAGAGGCTTTATCCGATGCCAGAACCACATCACAGGCAGCTGTAATCCCCATCCCACCTGCTTTCACAGGTCCGTCAATAAGGCAGACAACCGTTTTTTTACAGTGATAAATATCTGACAGAAGAGTTGTATAATCATGAACGGCTTTAATAACAGGTTCTATGCTGGCCTTTCCCTCTTCTAAAGCTACCAGATCCATACCGAGACAGAAATTTTTCCCTCTGGAACGGATAATGATAAACTTGGCTTCCTCATTTAATGATAAATGATGGAGAGCAGAAGAAAACTCACTGAGAAAAGAGGGGTTTAAACGATTGCCCCCCTCTCCATCGAGAAGAGTGATAATTCCGGCTCCCGAATCTATCGCACTATCTACAAAAGACAAACCTAACTCCACTCATAAGTTCTGTAGTAATCTTTTACGTCCTTGAGGACCAGAAGACCTTTACCTTCATAATGCTTTTTATAATGGCCATCTAATATATCAAAATCCGGTGTAAAATTCGGGTTTTCAATGAGAGTGTTTCTCAATTTCTCTATCATTTCATATTCTTCAACAGTACATTCCCGTCTCTTGTCAAATTCCTCGTGTAATTTCATAGATTTAAGGATTTTGCGGCTGTTCTTTTGAATAATACCACTGTAAAACTCTCCAATAGCACCGGAACCATAGGCAAACAAACTGATTCTATCACCTTCATCAATGGGTGCATCGGTTGAAAGCAAAGCGGAAAGACCGACAAAGTTACTGCATCCGTAGGTAGATCCGATTCTTCTGGATAACTGCAGACCGGGCAGAACTCTCTTATCAAAATCAGCCTGGATCTCTTTCTTTTTCAGTCGGACCTCACGATCGCGGTTCAACAGGGTTCTATGAGCCTGAAAAGCAATCCCCGGGAATGGAGTATGATAGAGGTTGTAGCGAAAATCTTTTTCATAATCAATTTTTCCGCCGACTTTATCACAGTAATCAGCATATGATCCCTCAAGAGCATCCATATAAGAGTAGAGACTAACTTCATTGTTTCCGACTTCCGCCAATGCCGTAGGTCTGAATGTGTCATAAATATCAGTTGACCAGTTTCCCCGTTTATCCATTTCTATTTCAAGGACTTCAGGATTATCGCTGATGATAAATGCGGCAGCTGTTCCACCCATTACAAATTCTTCTTTCGTATTGAGGTGTTCCCGGGAAAAGTCCGTAGCTATAACAAGAGCTTTTTTTCCGTGGTTATGACCGGAAGCAACCCAGCTCAAAGCGGGGTCCATGGCGGCAACACCGCTATAACAGGCGTGTTTCGTTTCATAGTTTCGAATATTATGGTGAAGACCTAAAGCCCCCATGATATTTGTACTAATGGGCTTTCCGAAGTCTACAGAACCCTCGGTTCCCACAATCAGCATACCAATCTCTGAAGGATCTATCCCCTCCATGACTTTTTTAGCGGCATTCGCTCCCATAGTAACTGTGTCTTCCCAGGGCGGGTTAAGCGACCTTGTATCGATTAGAAAATCACTGACCACTTTTTCAGGATCCAGACCTCTGGCAACAGCCAGCTTTTTCTGATCGAGGAACATGGAAGTTCCGTAAATATTTATTTTTTCTATTCCTACTTTCCGATTCAATTTCCTTTTCTCCTATTCTATTGTTACGACTAAGAATGGGGTCCCGACACTACGTATCCGGGGCTGCATGGCCGAGCAGCAAACACTCTTGCAACCAGATGCCCATTTTATCTTTTACGGTGCGTAAGTAAACCCACCGGTAACATTAATTGTTTCTCCACTGATAAATCCAGCTTTTTCTGTTGTCAGATAGTGAACAGCACTGGCAACTTCCTCTACTTCGCCGACTCTTTTAGCAGGGCAGTAATCTACCCAGAACTTACTCAGTTCACTTGACATATGGTTTTTCGTCAAATCTGTGGGAACATATCCTACGACCACAACATTTGACGTGATTTTTTTGGGACCATATTCTCTGGAAATAGTATTTGATAATGCCACAAGACCAGCTTTACTGGC
>JAEINM010000253.1 GCA_016342385.1 Spirochaetaceae bacterium
CTTCTGCAAATATAAAGAAATAATTTGTTCAGCTTTTGATTTTACTATACAGAAAATAATTAATAATAGCATACACTGTAACTAATACTAGAATCAATATATATAAAATGTATTATAGAGAAACAATGAAATGAATTTTTAATAATCTTTCGCCAATGGAAAAGAGTTATAGAATGAATTGTTGAAGCCTATATGGTCGGCTATCTGCTGGTATTGATCTAGATTCTGAATATTTTGAAGCTACCTTCTATCCAGAGGTTTGATTTGCATAGAATCTGGTATTTGATTATCTTCCGGGAAATATCTTCAATCCCGAATTTGAATATTTTAATGGGGTTCTGGATCTCCCTCAGCGTTTTGGTGCTAGTGCATTTTAAAATTCAACCTGGGACAAAGTAATATCAGGTTTAAATAAAAGACATTTTCTACGAGATTTTCAGTTGAAAACAGTTATTCAATATTGAATTAATACCTGAATTCAGGGCAACTATATTTCTAGGGGATTTTAACCTTTATGACGATACCAAAATTTCCTATATATTAAACCAAAACTATAAAAAAGGTATTAATATTACTAATTTCTATATGAATCTTGGAGTAAAATATACATTTTAATGAAATACTCTCAATATTTTATTGAAATAGGCTAAGTTCCGGTTCGATAGATACCTCTTGTCCGATCTGGATCCGTTTTTATTGAATAACCACTGAAAAATTACCACTTATATAACTATTTTCTTCATTCGTATTTCCCCATATTTTACCTTTTATGATGTTATCTGTAGTATCGATCTCTGTTATTTCAATCTCTCCCCGATCATAAAATGTTCCATCAGAAAAATTAATCTTGCCTGTTAACATCAGACCATCTGAGCCAAAGGTCGAAATTGTGTAATTCCGGGGAATAGAGCTTTTTTCAATAAAAAAGGTAAGATAGGGATATGAGCTATCTCCACTGAGAATAATTATCCATTCTGAATTTGAATAAGTTTCTGCCAGACCTGAAACAAAGGTAAAATCTACCCCTCGAATCTGCCCGGATAAATTTTTGTCTTCGAAACTTTCCTCATTCAACTCTGTTAAATCACAACTGATACATAAAAAAAGCAATAAAAAAGGTAACAATATTTTTTTGATCATACACGCTCCTTTAAGCAACATAGCTTATAATTTATTTCACATGCAAGTTTAAAGAGAAAGGTAGATAGCTTTTTTTTTAAATTCAAAACTCTTTACAAAACTGCGGGAAGGTAATATTTTAAAGTTACGATTTAGTTTGTTAAATGAAACAAAAGGAAACATTTGTGCTATTTTATGAAAAAAGCGGGACTGATATTTCTCTCTCTGATTCGGATCTTAAGCAGGGTTTAATTAAGGCTTTAGAAGAAGCTTCGCCTAAAAATAATACTGAGAAAGTATTGGTCATTCCACCGGATATAACCCGCCTCCACTCAAAAGCCGGAGAGTTGACACTGGCTGCAAGAGATTATTACGGAAAAAAACTGACCGATATCATGCCTGCACTGGGGACTCACTCCCCGATGTCAGAAGAAGAGATTGAAGAGATGTTTCCCCGCATCGATCAGTCACTCTTCAGAGTACATAAATGGAGAACAGACCTTCACACTCTGGGAATTGTTCCTGCTGATTATATAAAAAGAATCAGTGGTGGCGCTTTGGATTTCAACTGGCCGGCACAGGTTAATAGACTCCTGGTGGAGGGGGACTTTGATCTGATACTATCAATAGGTCAGGTAGTTCCCCATGAAGTGATCGGTTTTGCCAATCACAATAAAAATATATTTGTAGGAACCGGTGGCTCCGAGGCTATTCACAAATCTCATTTCCTCGGAGCGGTTTACGGTATGGAGAGAATTATGGGCCATAGCGAGAGCCCAGTGAGAAAAGTGCTGAATTACGCCTCAGAACACTTTGCAAAGTCTCTTCCCATCCTCTATGCCCTGACTGTTGTCTCTCCCGATGAAACGGGAAAACTCCATGTGCGGGGACTGTTTGTGGGAGACAGCTATGAGTGTTTTGACAAAGCGGCCGCCCTGAGTCAAAAAGTGAATTTGACTTACCTGGAAAAATCCTTAAAACGTGTGGTTGTATACCTGGATCCCAAAGAATTTAAGAGTACATGGCTCGGTAACAAATCAATCTACAGAACCAGAATGGCCATTGCCGATGGAGGAGAACTGATCGTTATCGCTCCGGGGCTGAAACAGTTCGGCGAAGATAAAGAAATCGATGCTCTTATTCGAAAATACGGTTATTCCAGGACTTGCGAAACTTTGGAGAAAGTGAAGAAAAGTGATGATCTGAAAAACAACCTCGCCGCAGCGGCCCATTTGATTCACGGTTCCAGTGAGGGTAGATTTACCATAACCTATGCTCCGGGATTTCTAACTGATAAGGAAATTGAATCTGTTGGCTACGATTATGCAGACCTGAAAGAGATAATGGATCTATTTAGAATTGACCACAAAAAAAATGGATTTCACCGGGATAAAAATGGTGAAGAATTTTATTTTATACAAAATCCGGCCCTTGGTTTATGGGGCCTTCGACAGACTCAGGAACCAAAGAAAAAAAACAATGAATGATAGATGAAGGAGTAAAAATGTCAAAAGCGGATATAGGATTAATCGGACTGGCTGTCATGGGACAGAATCTCGTGCTAAATATGGCCGATCACGGATACACTGTTGCCGTGTACAACAGAACAACAAAAAAAATGACCGATTTTATTCATGGCCCTGCAAAAGAATTTGGAAATATTATAGGGGCTGAGACAATTGAAGAGTTTGTCTCTCAACTAAAAAGTCCAAGAAGAGTCATGCTTATGGTAAAAGCCGGCCCTGTTGTTGACAGTTTCATAGAGAAACTGCTTCCCCATCTTGAAGAAGGTGATATTATCATTGATGGGGGGAACAGCCACTTCCCCGATTCGAACAGAAGAACGAAAGACCTGGGAGAAAAGGGTATTTTGTTTATAGGAACCGGGGTTTCCGGAGGAGAGGAAGGAGCCCGGTTCGGACCGAGTATTATGCCAGGTGGAAATAAAAAAGCCTGGCCCCACATAAAAAACATATTCCAGGACATCAGTGCTAAAACAGACAGCGGTGAGGCCTGTTGTGACTGGGTGGGAAATGACGGTGCAGGACACTATGTGAAAATGGTCCACAATGGGATCGAATATGGTGATATGCAGCTTATAACCGAAGCCTATCAACTCTTAAAAGAGGGTGCCGGCTTTAATCATGATGAAATGCATACAATATTTGCTGATTACAATAAGGGTCCTTTAGATTCCTATCTCATAGAGATAACCAGAGATATTCTTGCTTATAGAGATGAAGAGGGACACCCGCTGGTAGAAATGATTCTCGACACAGCCGGGCAGAAAGGAACGGGGAAATGGACAGGGATCAGTGCTCTTGACCTGGGTATGCCCGTAACTCTAATAGGTGAATCGGTTTTCGCCCGATGTCTTTCGGCTCTCAAAGATGAAAGAGTAGCCGCATCAAAAAAAATATCCGGCCCCGATGAAACCTTTTCAGGGGATAAAAGCGCTTTTGTAAAAGACCTGGAACAGGCTCTTCTTTTTTCAAAAATCATCTCCTATGCTCAGGGATTTATGCTCATGAGAGAAGCGGCAAAAGAGAATAAATGGGTACTGAATTACGGCGCCATCGCTATGATGTGGCGGGGCGGTTGCATAATCCGATCTGTTTTCCTGGGGAAAATCAAGGAAGCTTATGACAAAAATCCCGATCTGTCCAATCTGATTATGGATGATTATTTCAGAGATATTCTGCAGAACGCCCAGAGTTCTCTGAGGAAAGTCATTTCTACGGCTATAACTCTTGGAATCCCCGTGCCTACCCTCTCAACGGCTCTGGCATTTTTTGACGGTTATCGCTCTGAAAGACTGCCGGCCAATCTGCTTCAGGCACAGAGAGATTATTTCGGTGCTCATACCTATGAGAGACTGGACAGACCGCGAGGTCAGTTTTTCCATACAAACTGGACAGGGACAGGAGGAGATGTCTCCTCTTCCACTTATGAGGCATAAGAATGGGACGGAATCCCCGACAGGACAAGATTTTAAGTCTGCTGCAGAATTTCCGGCAGATCTCTGTTGTAGATCTGACTGAAAGACTGGGAGTGTCTCAGGTGACTATACGAAAAGACCTGACGACTCTGGAGGAACAGGGATTAATTCTAAGAAGTCATGGAGGAGCCAGACTCGCCCAGGCAATGAATCAGGTATCGACCGTTTCAACGAGAAAAGAGGAATTTTATGACCAGAAGGACAGGATTACCTCAAAGGCGATTGAGCTGATACAGGAAGGAGATTCTGTCTGCATAGATGCCAGCTCAACCAATCTTCTCCTGGCGGAAAAAATCTCATCATTTCCTCTTAGAGTCATTACAAACAGCCTGGAGATTATGAGAACTCTATCATCTTCCAGGGATTTAACACTCACCGCAGTGGGCGGAAATTTCCGGGAGGAAGCCGGATCATTTATTGGACCGATTGCTGAAAACGCTGTACGGCAGCTTCAGTTTGATATCGCCTTTATCGGTGCGACAGGTATATCCCGGGAAGGAGATTTCCTGACACACAATACTATTGAAGGGCAATTAAAAAAGGCCATGCTCAAAGCTGCCAGGAGAAGGATAATTCTGGCTGATTCCAGTAAATACGAAGCCCGTTCCTTTTCCAAATTCGCTAATCCGGAACTGATAGATGTCTTGATAACAGACAGGGGATTTAGGGCAATAGAACTGTTTCGGAATCTGGGAATTGAAGTCATAACCGTCTGATGAAGAACAGCTTTGGAGTATCTGGGAAGGAAATGCACGGGTGAAACGGTAGCCCTGATAAAAATAAAAGACAGAAAAAGTGTAGTAATAGAGTTATTATTATACAGATGGTGAACCTTCTAAAAAATAAACAGAGAAAAATTATTCTGCTTTTTCTTACATTGTCAATAATAGTCGTTGAAGTGGGTCTATCCTTCTTAGGTCCTATGGCCACTCTGGATAAAACAACTCTTATCGTCTCCCCTATCTATAATTCCCCCAAAGAAGATGAGGCATTTATAGAGGAGCTCACCGATATCATTGAAAGTCACATGGTTAGAACCGGCTCTTTTACCATTGTCAAACAGAACAGATTTGAAGACTATTTCAATAAACATCCCGATGAACGGAAAGACTACCAACCCTACAAAGATTATCTGAAAATTGCCCATGAAGCGGGGATTCAAAAAATTATAGTCGTTTCTCTTTATGGTTCTGAGAAAAATGGTTATACCATACTCACAGCCCTCCGAGATTGTGAGAAGGATGTTCTGATGATGCGGAAATCTTTTGATTTCTCCAGCCTGGAGAATCTGGGACGAACAGAAGAGATAATAGAGACCTTTTCCTTCAGTGCCAAACGGGTCAGTGTATTCGATATGTTTTTTGCCCTAATGCTCTTTCTCCAGCTTTCCATCATAATTCTATTTGTGATGGGGAAATATCCCTCGGGTTTTCTGGAAATCACCTTGATTCTGAATATCGTACTCTTTCTCTTCTCATGGTTCTTTGCACGCAATGCCAATATGGATTACTTTCAGAGATTTGTTGCCTCAAAGGGCCAGGTGACAATGGCTCAGGACACGACCACAGAGCAACTATACGCTCTGATAAGGTTCCTGCCGACATTTTTAATCAGCGGATTATTGTATTTCACCTTAGAATCAAAAAAGAAATCCGGAAAATTCGCTCTCATCCTTACAATCACTTCTGCCCTCTTATACACCTTGGCTTTCCCCAATCAGATCTCATTAGAGGGCTTTCCTCTACTGGCTTATGTGGCAATGGTTCCCCTGTTTTTTGTACTGATCAATACAACATTTACAAAAGGAGTTTTTTACGGTTCAACCTTTGGAATACTACAGGGTATTCTGATTAATTTCTGGCAGGGGACATACAGTTATATAGGCCTGCAGCTTGTGACTATAGGCCTGTTTATTGAATATCTGCTATTTATGCTCCTCTTAAATTTTTTCATAAAAATCAGCGGTAGATGGAAATTGATGATTATTCCCCTTGTCTGGTGTCTTTTTGAATACACAAGATCTATCGGTTATATCGGCTATCCCTGGGGACTTATAGGAACCAGTCAGTTTGCTCATTCTCCCTTTATTCAGCTATCATCACTAACGGGAATCTGGGGATTAAGTCTTGTACTGCTATATTTTAATAGCGCTCTGACATCACTAGTTCAGGGGAAACGTAAAAAACAAAAACACTATGCGTTTCCT
>JAEINM010000254.1 GCA_016342385.1 Spirochaetaceae bacterium
GTCTATTAATGAGTCGGGGAAAAGGGTTGCTGAAATTATTGACAATATGCTCACATTTTCCAGAAAGAGCGATGGACAGTTTTCATCGCGATCCATAAGTGAGCTTATCGATAAAACACTGGAATTGGCCTATTCTGATTATGATCTGAAAAAGCAGTATGATTTCAAGCTTGTATCAATAAATAGAGAGTATGATGATGATCTTCCCTATGTCCCCTGTGAAAGTGCCAAAATACAACAGGTAATATTGAATATTCTAAGAAATGGAGCTCAGGCCATGCAGAGTTCCCATACTGAAAACCCCACATTTTCAATTATACTTAAAAAAGATTCGAACCGGAAAATGATCAGTATTACTATACAGGATAATGGGCCGGGTATGGATGAAGCCACGCGTAAAAGAGTCTTTGAACCCTTTTTTACAACAAAGGATGTGGGTGTCGGTACAGGACTGGGATTAAGTGTTTCCTATTTTATCATTACTGAGAACCACAATGGAGAGTTGGAAGTAGAATCACGTCCGGGAGAAGGATCTCGTTTTATAATAAGACTACCCTATAATCCTTTGGCTAATTAACATGTTTTTCTCATATTGTAAAGAAAAATATTTACTCAGCTCATAATTTATTGACATCATGACTCCTTATCTTTATCCTTCTAAGCATTAGAGAACAAAGCGGAGAGAAAAATGAAGAAAAAACAGACGAAGATTGTAGCAACAATCTCGGACTTGAAATGTGATGTTGATTTTCTGACAGCCCTGTACCAGAATGGAATGGATGTTGTCAGGTTAAATACAGCTCATCAGACTCATGATGATACATTGAAAGTCATTGAGAATGTAAGAAAAGTATCAGATAAAATTGCCTTACTCCTCGACACGAAAGGTCCAGAGGTCAGAACATGTGATATGGAAAAAACTCTTAATTTTAAAGAGGGTGATGAAGTCCTGATTTCCAATAAAAAGGTCGATAATAAATCTTTTTTTAAGGTCAACTATGACGGATTTGTTAAAGATGTGGATAAGGGTCATATTATTCTGATCGATGATGGTGAAATAGGTCTTAAAGTTTTAGATAAAAAAAATGATGCTCTAATATGTACTGTTTTAAACGATGGAGAGATCAAGAACAATAAAAGCGTAAATGTTCCCGATGTATCTATTCAGCTTCCTTCTCTCACTCAGAAAGACAAAGACTTTATTCAATTTGCTGCACAGAACAATATTGATTTTATTGCCCATTCTTTTGTGCGCAATAAACAGGATGTTCTCGATGTACAGAAAATTCTGGATAAGCATAACAGTAATGCGAAAATTATTGCTAAAATAGAAAATAGGGAAGGGGTCGATAACATCGAGGAAATTCTCGATTTTGCCTATGGAATCATGATTGCCCGGGGTGATCTGGGGATTGAGATTCCAGCTGAGCAGGTTCCTGTTGCACAGAAAAATATAATCAATATATGCAAAAGAAGAGCTCAACCGGTTATCACTGCTACCCAGATGCTACATACCATGATTAATAATCCTAGACCGACCAGGGCGGAAGTCAGTGATGTGGCCAACGCTGTTTTTGACGGGACTGATGCTCTTATGCTTTCCGGCGAAACGGCATATGGTGATTATCCTATTGAATCGGTTCAGACCATGTCGAACATTGCCATAAATGTTGAACAACAGAAGCCTCATGCATTGAGTAATACGGGGTACAGAGATAATACTGTGAGAAGTTTTCTCGCCAGAAATGCCGTAAAAGCCGCTGTCAAACTGCCTGTCTCTGCCATTGTGTCCGATACTCATTCCGGTTATTCCGCCAGAATTCTCGCTTCTCATAGAAGTCATGTTCCCATATATGTTATGTGTCATGAAAGAGATGTTATGAGGCGATTATCTTTGAGCTATGGTCTATACCCCGATTTTATCGAGGCGGCCGATACTATTTCAGATCTTACGACAAGAAACCTCAACCACCTGGTCAAGGAGACTGAATTAAATATTACCGATATGGTTGTTCTTATGGCCGGTAATCCCCAGTCGACAGAAGCGGCAGATTTTATTGAAATAAACACAATAGCAAATTGTGTGAAAAATGTATTGACCTGATATTACATATCATTTGAAAGAGTATGGGGAAGGGAATCCTTCCGGTTTTCCCTTTTCTGTTCTTTTTCCAGATAATCTCTAATAAAACTATTAAAATCTTCAATACTCTCACAGATACGGTTAATATCTATCTGACTGGATTTGACTTTTCCCTGAGTGTATTTTATATCTTCCCTCAATTCATTAAACCGGTTCCGGCTGAGATAGGGTTTCAACTTAATCAATTCATCGGTCTGATAAATAAAGGTATCGACAATAAGTCCATTTTTCATATTACTCAATAAGACTTGTGCTTTTTTGCTGTCCATACGACTTATTAGATTGATAAATCGTTTATCGCCTACAAGTTTTTTTAACCGCAGGGTTTTAGATTCTTTTGCTCTGGATCCCGGCTCTTTTTCCAGTATGTATCTGGCTCTATAGGAGAGCAGTAATTTTCCTTCTGTTAATTCTCTGTATATATGATCGAGCATTTTTTCATTTGCTTTTAGAAGGTCATTATAGGATTTCGAATAAGCTCTGCTGAGTTGAAAATCTTCCTTTAATCTCAATGGAAGGTGATTGACAAAAACAGATGCAATGATAAAAGGAATCCTGAGGACTCGGGACTTTTCCTCACCTTTGACCCGATAAAAAAAAAGTTTTCTCATATCATCACCACTGATAGAATTGGAACTAAAATAATTCTGGCATATGAGACTTAGATCTCTCTCTTCGATTACGGATAAAAAATCTCTTATGAGAAAACTACCATGAGAGCGGTAAAACTGGAAAAAATCCCGGCGGAACAACTCTTTGTTTATCTGCAGAATTTTACCTTTAATTGTTGTACAGACATAATCGGGGAAAAGATTGATCAACTTCCTGGGAAAAATTAATCTATAGGGTATATCCGCCCCGGTTGTGTGAATCTGACCCATAAGAGTAAAATCTGAATAATCTGATGTTTGAGAAATATTACCGACTCCCGCCCTCTGAATATGTATCTCTTTCTTCAAAAAATCGCCCAGAGGTTTAATCTGTGCTTTTATCAGTTCTCTGACCAGAAAAGGGATCATTTTGCTATGGCCTGTAATCAGATAATACAATTGGATTTCCCGATTATCGATCATCAGAGTTGAGCTGTAACATGTTTCATTTTTAATTTCAGAATTATCCTGGGAGAAGAGTATTTTTTCATAAGAAATCGAGACAGGAGATTGCTTTATCGTAAGATCTTTAATCAATAACTGACCCAGGCGAAACTCCGGGCTATGATGAATCTCTATGATATCTTTCTCATTTGTATTTTTGAGAATACTCCTGATAAATATAAAAAAATTCTGGTTTTTATCTGAATACATCTCTGAGCTACTGACAGTCCATAACATTTCATCTGAATCAACTGATTCATAGTCATACTGAAGAACCTCCAGTCTTGTGAGTTCATTCAGTTCCTGAATAAAATCGTTCACTTTTTCAATTTTTTTTCTGATGAATATTATTACGGGATACTGGTCGGTGTTGTGGCATAAGCTGAAAACCGAGGCAGAATCAATGTTCTTCAATTGATTTTTAAAACTGAGAAATTCTATGCTTTCAAGAGGAGATTCTGTATTTATATAGTTATTAATAATCTGACTGATAGCCTGTTCCAGGGGAGGCTGCTCCGGTTCATTTATCTGTTGATTTTTTTTTCTTTTAAAGATATTAAACATTTTTTATCCTGTTTTTCGTTCAAATGTTAAGATAGAATAATCTTATTCTCTTTTTTTTGAACTATCGGAAGAACTTAAGAATATATTGATTAAAGGATATTTTGATAGATGATTAAATCAGAATTTAGATTTTTGAGGTGTTAATCATGGATAAAGTGCGATGCAGCTGGTGTGAAGGTAGTGAGATCTATAGAGATTATCACGATACAGAATGGGGCGTTCCTGTTTTTGACAATGAAAAAAAGCATTTTGAGAATCTTGTTCTTGAATCGGCTCAGGCGGGATTGAGCTGGATAACCATCCTCAAAAGACGGGACACATACCGCCGGGCCTATGAGGGATTTAATCCTGAAATTGTTGCCACATGGGGAGAAGAAAAAATACAACTTCTTCTGCAGGATCCCGGGATTATCCGCAATAGAAAAAAAATCGAATCATCTATCAATAATGCAAAGAGATTTCTTGAAGTACAAGAGGAATTCGGCAGCTTCTCCGGATATTACTGGCATTTCCAGGAGGGAAAACCCATTATAAATCACTGGAAATCAGATAGTGAAATCCCGGCAATGACTGAACTTTCAGAAATGATTTCCAGAGACATGAAAAAAAGAGGATTTTCTTTCCTTGGTCCTACAGTTACTTATGCCAATATGCAGTCTCTCGGAATGGTCAATGACCACCTTGTCACTTGTTTCAGGCATGGGGAAGTGCAGAAATCAATATGATCTATAATATCTATGCAAATTAGAGGAGAAGTATTTTGAATCAGTTTTTCTATCATTTTTTTTCCCGTTTAGGTTTATCCGAAACCTACGCGGTATTAAGCAGTAAAACAGTATTATTAATAATTATCATTCTCGTCAGTTTTCTATCCAACTGGGTTACAAAAAAGATCTTACTATCTGTGATTTCCAAAATTGTCCATAAAACCGTAAATAAATGGGATGATATACTCCTTGAACGGGGCATATTCTCCCGCCTTTCCCATATTGTACCGGTTTTGGTTCTTTATTTTTCATCACCTCTCATTTTTCAGAATTCAGAGACGATTGCCCCCATTCTTCAGCGATTTATACTCGCATCACTTATAGTCGTTTTTCTCAGGGTTATCAGCTCATTTATCAGTGCCATCAATGCCATTTATTCTCTCTATAATATATCGAAGACCCGACCCATAAAGGGGTACCTTCAAATAGTCCGGGTCATTGTGAGCATTCTCGGAATGGCTCTGGTCATCACAACTATTCTGAATAAATCTGCTCTGGGATTAATCTCGGGAATCGGAGCACTTTCGGCTGTACTTATGCTTATCTTTAAAGACTCTATTCTCGGACTGGTGGCCGCCGTACAATTATCGGGAAATGATATGATTCATATTGGAGACTGGATCAGTGTTCCCGATTACGGGGCTGATGGCGATGTCATAGATATAAAATTACAGACAGTTACAATTCAGAACTTTGATAAAACACTCGTCAATGTTCCCATATACAGCCTCATCTCATCGTCATTTAAAAACTGGAGGGGGATGAGTGATTCCGGAGGAAGGCGGATTAAACGTCATCTCAATATCGATATGAACAGTGTTAAATTCTGTTCTGATGAGATGGTTGCCAGGTTTAAAAAAATTGAACGGCTCGGTTCATTCATTTCTGAAAAAGAGAAAGAAATATCTGAAGATAACAGAGGAAAGAATATTGATACAACCTTGCCTATAAACGGGCGCCGCATGACAAATCTTGGTGTTTTTCGGGCCTATATCGCATTGTATTTACAAGATCACAGTAAGATCAGCAATAACATGACTTTTCTGGTCCGGCAACTTCAGCCCTCTGATAAAGGTATTCCCCTGGAAATCTACGTTTTCAGCATTGACCAGAACTGGAACCATTACGAAAGTATACAGGCGGATATTTTTGACCATCTTCTCGCATGCATATCTTTTTTTGATCTGGCTGTTTATCAGACACCATCAAGCCTGGATTTCAGAACAAGTTTCAAGTCGTCATAATGGCATGGGACGGTCGGGTCTCTAATGGTACGGGACAATCGCGACCGTCCCTTACCATTATTTTAGTCCGATTAATACATCGCCTTTAGATACTTTGTCTCCGTCTTTATAGAAAATAGCATCGACAATACCATCTTTTGTGGTTTTTATCTCATTAAAGAGTTTCATGGCTTCTACTATACAGACAGTATCTCCCGCTTTTACTGCATCTCCCACTTTGACAAATGGAGCCTGACCTGGTTCGGAGGCTGCATAGAACGTTCCCACAAGGGGGGCATTTACAGTATTATCATAAGCTGATGAATCACCAGTCGATGGCGATAGACTTTCTACGGGAGCTTCCACTACATCCATTACAGGAGATTCTGCTGCCCCGGTCTGTAACGATAGGGCGGCAGGGGGTGTCTGTACAGGAGCAGTTGATCTGGGAGCAGCGCCATTGGCTCTTATATCGATAGAAAAGTCTCCTTTTCTTATGGAGAGTTCATCGAGGTTGAGTCCCGAGCTTT
>JAEINM010000255.1 GCA_016342385.1 Spirochaetaceae bacterium
AGAAAGGATAAAATATGTCTGAAAACAATATAGAAAAAAAAGAAACCCGATTACCCGAAGAACTGCTGATTATTCCCCTTGTGGGAAAACCTTTATTTCCCGGGGTCTTCACACCCATAATGATTACAGCAAGTGATGATATGCAGATTATTGAAAATGCCATGAATACCGATATGGTTATAGGTCTTTTACTTGTTAAAGATGAAAATATAGAGATTCCCGATGCCATGGATCTCCATAAGATAGGAACTGTGGCCAAAATAGTTAAAAAAATAAATCTTCCCGATGGTGGAATCAATATATTTATTTCAACTATGAAAAGATTCAAAGTGAAAAAATTTTTACAGAATGATTCACCTATATCGGCAAAAGTTGAGTACCTGGATGATAAGGAATCTGCTGACCCCGATGAAATTAAAGCGATGACCAGGTCATTAATTGCGGAAATGAAAACTGTATCCGACAATAACCCTCTCTTTTCAGAAGAGATGAGACTGAATATGGTGAATGTGGATCACCCGGGAAAAATCGCTGATTTTATCACATCTATTCTCAATATCGATAGAAACCAACAGCAGGAGATTCTGAATTTAATTGATATAAAAGAGAGAATGGAAAGAGTTCTTATTTATATAAAAAAAGAACAGGAGCTGCTCCGAATTCAAAGAAAACTTACGGCTCAGATCAATGAAAAAATAGAAAAAAGCCAGAGAGATTATTTCCTGAGAGAAGAGATAAAAGCGATTAAAAAAGAACTGGGAGAACCGATTGACTCAAAGAGCAGCGAACATCTCAAATTCAAAGAGAAAATTGAAGCTTTTAACTTTAAAGGTGAAGTGAAAGAACAGGTTGAACAGGAACTTGAAAAATTTGCCTTAATGGATCCCTCCTCTTCAGAATTTATTGTAACCCGGAACTATTTGGATACGATTGTGACTCTGCCATGGGGAGATGTCAAAGCCGATAAGATCGACATTCGAAAAGGCGCCAAGATTCTCGATGAAGATCATTATGGTCTTGAGGAAGTGAAAGAGCGGATAATAGAATATCTATCTGTCAGAAAACTGAGAAATGATACTAAGGGATCAATAATCTGCCTTGTAGGACCTCCCGGGGTTGGTAAAACATCAATAGGAAAGTCTATTGCCCGGGCTCTTGATAGAAAATTCTTCCGTTTTTCTGTCGGAGGAATGAGAGATGAAGCCGAAATAAAAGGCCATAGAAGGACTTATGTCGGAGCCATGCCGGGGAAACTGATCCAGGGATTAAAAATAGTGAAAAGTAAAACTCCGGTTTTTATGATCGATGAAATAGATAAACTGGCTTCAAGCCATCAGGGGGATCCGTCATCAGCTCTTCTTGAAGCCCTGGATCCCGAACAGAATATAGAATTCAGGGATCACTATCTCGATCTACCTTTTGATCTATCCCACATACTTTTCATATGCACTGCTAATACACTGGATACCATTCCAAGACCATTACTAGATAGAATGGAAATAATCCGGCTCTCCGGTTACATTGAAGATGAAAAAATAGAGATAGCCAAGCGTTATCTGATTCCGAAATCCCTAAAAAAACACGGCCTGGAATCGAAACACATCCGATATTATAAAACGACTCTTCACGCTATAGCCGATGGATACGCCAGAGACGCGGGAATGAGATCTTTTGAAAAAGCCATAGACAGAATCCATAGAAAGATTGCCCATAAGGTAATTCTTGATAAAGAAGAGATTCCCTATGTTGTTGAGAAAAAAAATCTTGAAGAATATCTAAAAAAACCCCCTTTCAGAGAAGATGTTTCCAAACAGATAACCAAGCCTGGAATGGCAGTAGGACTTGCGTGGACCAATTTCGGTGGCGATACCCTGATTCTCGAGGCAATAGCGATTCCCGGAAAAGGCGGACTCAAATTAACCGGCCAGATGGGAGATGTAATGAAAGAATCAGCTGATATTGCACTGTCCTATGTAAAATCAATCTGCACCCAATACGGAATTGAGTCAGATTTTTTTGAAAAAAACTACATTCATCTCCATATTCCTGAAGGAGCGACCCCCAAAGACGGTCCTTCTGCGGGAATTACAATGGCAACCACATTTCTGTCACTTATCACAGATAAAAAAGTAAAAAAACACCTTGCTATGACCGGAGAATTATCCTTAACGGGAAAAGTCCTTCCCATAGGCGGACTCAAAGAAAAAACCATTGCCGCCAGAAGAAGCAAAATTAACACAATAATTATTCCTCATCAGAATGAGAGAGATCTCGATGATATCCCTGAAATGGTGAAAACCGGAATTACATTTCATCCTGTTAAGACAATTGATGAGGTTTTTGAATTGATTTTTTAATATTTGTAGGGAACGGTCGCGACCGTCCCCTTCAAATATTGGCATTACCTCTTTACGATATATCGTAAGAAAAAACATTTTTAAATGAATTGAGGACCTGTTCCATAACAACATCCATATTCATTTTCCGACCGGTTAATTTTTCCAGTGATGTTACCGCTTTATCGTGGATTCCACAGGGGACAATCCAGTCAAAATGACTTAAGTCTGGATTCACATTGAAGGCAAAGCCATGCATTGTCACGCCATGACTGACGGCCAGTCCCACAGCTGTTATTTTAGCGTCCTTTACCCAGACACCTCTGTGTTTTATATCCCGATAGGCCTCTATGGAATAATCATCTTTCAGCAGCCTGATAAAGACTTCCTCCAGATCTGAAACAAAAGCCTTAATACCCTTTCCATAGGCTTCAAAATCCAGAATAACATAGCCCACAATCTGACCAGGACCATGATAGGTCACTTCCCCGCCCCGGTTTGTCTTTACAAGTTCAGCTCCTACCTCTGCGGGATCGACAAGGATATTGTGGCTCTGATCCCGACGGCCGGTTGTTAAAACCGGGGGATGTTCAACAAAAATAATCGTATCATTTATACGATTTTCCTGCCTGTCCCTCTGAGTTTTTAACTGAAGAGTTAAAGCATCATTATAACTGAGTCGTCCGGCTTTAATCACATTGAGTTTCTTCATCATACTATTATTAAGAATATACTGTGTGGGGAAATTATTACAAGATGAAATGGCGTTTCCTTTCTTAAGGCTCTATAGGTAAATGACTTGGCTTTCAATTTTATTCGACAGAGTTATATTTCTCCATCCCGGTTTTTTTGAAAAAACCTCAAAATGAATGTTTTGATCAGAAATTTGAAAATATGTAGACGGTGTCATATAAATGTGAAGATTTTTGTGAATAAATTCCTTTTCATGGTGATAATGACCGCAGAAAACAGGGATATCTCCCTTATATTCACCTAGTACATTCTGAATCGTATCCCGATTGCGAAGGGGATATTTTCTGTCCATGAAAGGAACACCGGCAAGAACAGGAGGATGATGCATAAAAACCACGGGCTGCCTATCGGTTTTAAGATCTCTACTGAGACTGGCTAACTGAGATGTACTTATTTTATGTCTGGAACTATCGGTAAATATTAATCGGTACTGATCAAGATCCCTAGTATAATAAAGATCTCTTCCAATAATATTATAATTGAAAGCCTTTGCCAGAGGTTTTGTCTTGTCGTGATTTCCCGCCATAACACAATAATCCAGCCCTGTGGAATCTAGCTTTTCTTTTACTATGGGGTAGATTATCTTATCATTTTTTGTAAAACAGAGATCACCTGACAAGACGAGTAGATCGGGAGAATATTGTACTATTTTCTCCAGGGTTCTTTCAAAATTTGAAATGACATCTATCCCGTCAATAGTTTGATCCTGTTTAAGAGTAATATGGATATCAGTAATCTGACATATCCTGAAAGATGACATAAAAAAATCCTTTATTTATTCATAATCGAACTATTTTAGCAGTTTATTTAAAAAAATATAAAAAAAATCAATTATTATGTCTAATAATATGTCTTGTCTTTACAGTCTGGAGGAAAAATAAAAAAAAATCCTGGAAACCATTTTTTAATCAGATGGTATATGGGAAATATTTTCCTTCATTTTTTTAAATTCTTTTTCCAGGGTAATTGTTCTCTTATTAATTTCATTAACACGGAATTCGATGGAATTGAGAATCCAGAAAGAAAAATGATTTGCCTTATTAGCATTGTGAATCAACATGATAATTTTGATGGAAACAAGAAGAATCCCTATTTCCAGTGATATATAAGAAGGAAGAAAATGGGTTGTCAGCTCCAAGGTAAAAAAAACGACAACAATAGTTAGAAATACCATATTGATAATATGTTCCTTTCTGTTTTTGGAAGATCCCCCTATACTGCCGAGCAGTTGCCGAACCCGTTCTTTCTCTTTTTTAAACTCGTCCAATTCTCTTATCAATTCGGCTTCTTTAGCCGTTAGTTCCTCATCTGCCATGTATACCCTCTTATTCTGTCATTACATGAATATTATATATCAAAAATATAGTCATTGGAATATACCTACATTGACCTTATATATGAGAAGCATTATATATTGGGTAATAGCAATGCATACAAAAAAAATAATAGAAGGTCCGGTTTATGGAATTACTTGCCCCGGCAGGAAATATTGAGAAACTTAAATACGCTTACCAATATGGTGCGGATGCCGCTTATATTGGTATAAAAAACTTTTCACTCAGAGCTAAGGCCGATAATTTCGGCAGGAATGAAGTGGAATATATTAAAAAAATCAAGGGCGATAAAAAACTCTATTGCGCTCTTAATATCTTCTTTCACAATGAAGATATTGAGCAACTGGAAAAAGAGATCGATCAATTTGCCGACTATCCCTTCGATGCCTATATCATCAGTGATCTGGGAATATTGAAGCTGCTGAAAAGACGCTTTCCACAAAGGGAAGTTCATTTATCAACTCAGGCTAACTGTATAAATAAAGAATCGGCAAAAATCTACAGGGATCTGGGATTCTCCCGACTGATACTGGGAAGGGAGACTTCCTTAAAAGATATTAAAGAAATAAAAGCGGCTGTTCCGGAGGTAGAACTGGAAACATTTGTGCACGGTGCCATGTGTATGGCCTACTCGGGAAGATGTTTCCTGAGCAAGATGATGACAGACCGTTCGGCCAATCAGGGCTCATGCGCCCATTCCTGCCGCTGGAGCTATAAAGTTCTAGAGGAGAAAGAGAGACCCGGAGAATATTACCCCATTGAGGAAGGAGATAACTACACAACGATCATGTCCTCAAAAGATCTCTGTATGATAGACTATATTCAGGAATTAAAAGATGCTGGTATAGACTCCTTAAAAATCGAGGGCCGTATGAAGTCGATCTATTATGCAGCGGTTATAACCAGAGCCTACAGAAAAATGATTGACAGCAAAAATGGAATTGACGTTCCTCAGCTGGATGGATTCCGTGAAGAGATATTCAAAGTGAGTCACAGGGAGTTCTCAACAGGTTTTTACTTTGACAAAGAAGATATAGAAGAATCGACAACAAAAATGTATGAAAGACAATATGCTTTCCTTGGTTCCGTAGGGAAAAAGCGGGGCGATGGGAGCTGGGAAATTGATGTGAAAAACCAGATTAAACTTAATGATGAAATTGAGTTTATAGGACCGGATCTGCTATATGTAAAATGTGAAAATCTAAAGATATTTGATGTCAATGGTGAAGAGGTCAATAAGGCTGATCATGGAAAAGAATACACCATAACAACCAGTACCCCTCTAAAAGAAAGCTATATTATCAGGAAAAAAGCCGATACGATTCTTCCCTATGCACCATAGTAATTTCCCAATATATAAAATATTAAATGTTTATAAATGAAAATAAAATTTGACTGCACAGCCATAGGCTTCTTACACTTAGAGACAAAGTAATCAAAAAAGGAAGGATTTTGATTTAATGAGTAAGAAGCTTTATGTGGGAAATATTAACTACAGAACTTCAGCCGAAGCGCTGGAGTCAATCTTTTCGGAGTTCGGAACTGTTGAATCAGTCAGCATGGTGAATGATAAATACACAGGGAAATTCCGTGGATTCTCATTTGTTAAAATGGGAAGTGAAATAGAAGCCAGATCAGCTATGGAAAACATTAACAGCCAGGAAGTCGATGGAAGACAGTTAAAAGTCAGCCTGGCCATTGAGAAAAAACCAAGAGGGGATTTTGATTCCCCGTCAATGTAGAAAAGTACAATAAAAAAAATTGCGATTATTATTGAAAGATAAAGGAATACTGTGATATAGTTCCTCTTATTAAAACGGGCTGTAGCGCAGGGGTTTAGCGTACGTGTCTGGGGGACATGGGGTCGGCGGTTCAAATCCGCCCAGCCCGACT
>JAEINM010000256.1 GCA_016342385.1 Spirochaetaceae bacterium
CCAGATATCTGAGCCAAATATTCCATCGTTAAATTCATCTGACCAGGAAAGAGTCCAATCCTCTCCGGGATTATAGTTAGCAGTGTCTCCCTCCAGAGGGACATCTGTATCAAGTCCTGTATTGGCGGAGTCTCCGAGATCACAGCCGAAGGTCACAGATACAATAATTGAGATTAATATTATCTGGAGTTGTTTTATTTTCTTTTTCATATTTCCCCAATAAGAAACTGTTGCAAAAGCAAAATTTTCCACTTCTGCAACAACTCTATTTAATTAGTGTAATGTCTCACCCAGTCAATATACATGTACAAGGGGAATGGTGTTGTAGCATCGGGATCGTGAGTGTAGCTCCCGCCTATAGCGATATTGAATATGATATACATTTCTTTATGAAATTCATCTATGGCATTGATATCGGCTGTATGTACGGTCACCCCATCGACTTTCCAGATAATTTCCGAGATGTTCCATTCAATCTCGAAAACGTGATAATTGTCGCTGAATAATCCTGAATCCAGATAGAAATAATTGGAACTTGACGGCGTTCCGGCAGTGGAATGAATGGCCTGTCCGACGCCCGTATGACCCCACTGATCATCAGTTGCTCCAACTGATCCGCTTTCGAGGATATCAATTTCTCCACAGGCCGGCCATCCTGTATCTCCTCCGGTTTCACTTATATTGTCACCCAGCATCCAGAAGGCGGGCCACACACCTTTTCCTGAAGGAAGCTTTATTCTGGCGGCAATTTTACCGAACTTAAACAGTTTTCCGGCTGAACCGGAGTCTCCTGTTCCACCACCGGGATTAGAGATAACTCTGGCGGATGTAAAGTCTCCATACTCATAAGTCGTTCCGGTGTGCTCCGCTTTGATTATCATGTTCCCATCCTGTTCATAGGCTGTGGATGGATCTCCATTATAAATCTGTAATTCATCGTTTTTTCTTGTCGGCATTTCCCGGTCCCAGGTATCCGTATCAAAGATACCATCGCGGAATTCGTCTGACCAGGCAGGAGACCATCCGATACCGGGATCATAGGTGTCGGTCGGATCGTCAGGAACAATGGCAATGTTAAAAACAGCTGTTGCTGCGGTCAGTGCGGTCAGTGCCGAATCGATCTCCACCATTGTGGAACCCGTATTATCGGCTGTGGTCTGAGCCAGGGCTATAGCAGCCGTATAATTATCTTTTGCTGTTTGCGAAGACTGCCCTGTATTTGTTCCTACAGTTGTAATGGCGTTTAATGTTTCGGCTTCGGTAATAGCTGCATTCAGTGCACTGAAATCGGCAATGATTGATTCTTTGAAAGTCAGTGTTGCCGCTGCCAGTGTGACAACAGCGTTATCCACTTCAAGCTGGGATCCGGCTGTTTCCATCACGTTTTGAGCTTCTGAAATTGCCAGCTCATAAATGTCCGCATCGGCCTGTAAGGCATTCCCTTCGGCAGTACCAATAGTTGTATTAGATAATAATGTATTTGCTTCGGAAATCTCTATTGATAGGGCAACTGTATCGAAAGAGATGATTGCTGCTATAAATGCATCTGTAGCAGTATTAAGATTTGCTGCGGCAATATTTATTTCTGAAATTGAAGGACTACTGTCCCATACTGATTGGGCTGCCGCTATGGCAGCTGTATAGGCATCTTTGGCAGCCTGAGACACATTGCCCGTTAATGTTCCGACTGTAGTATTTGTGTTCAGGGTAGACGCCTCAGCAATTATGGACTCAAGATCAGCAGGGACTTCGACAGTATTGAACCGTATGTCAAGTAGAAAAGTCGTTGCCGTGTATTCATTTTTCAATATCTCTGTTCCCGCACCGGGGTGCCAGAGGCCTATTCCATTGAATCGCGTAAAGTCAATATCAGGAAAATCAAAT
This sequence comes from Spirochaetaceae bacterium, assembly GCA_016342385.1. Lineage (GTDB taxonomy): Bacteria > Spirochaetota > Spirochaetia > DSM-2461 > DSM-2461 > Spirochaeta_F. The sequence continues at coordinate 1,885 of JAEINM010000256.1, forward strand.
AATGGCACACTGTATATCTCCCAGTCTCCATCAGAAACGGGAGTATAGTCCAGGAGATTGACAGACTGTCCTCTATCAGGATCATCAAATTTCAATTCTATATTTCCCACTGTTTCTTCCAGCCCTTTCAGGGCCAGTTCAACAATGGCATAGCCGCTCATATCGTAAGTGATTTCTCCAGAAGCACTGATCTGCAGGTAGATCCCACCCCATTCATTTCCGGTAAATACATATTCAAGAGAATTCGTGTTATAAAAATAGGATTCAGAGTTTGGAGAAGTATCTCTGGCTTCATTCAAAGCTGCTGTTACTTCTGCTGTAGCGAGCAGTGTTCCCGATGCATCATTGAATGTCGATTGCCCGGGAGGATCTGCGTTGAAATCTCCCCATATGATCTCTATAGGGTCCGGTAGTGGTTCCGGATCCGGATCATCAACAGTGATATCCGGTTCTGGCTCCGGTGTGTCGTCGGGTAATAGGTCACATGAGCTGAACAGCAATGCGATGGCGGTTAAAATTGTAAGTGATAGTTTTCTGATCATTTCTCTCTCCTGTCAATGATTCATATTTCAACTTCATCATTTCTCTATCAATCTGCAAGCCTCAAAAGGATATTTTCATTGAGAAATGAAAGTGCTGACTCTACTTTTTGTTTAGTTGGTAGCACGAACCAACAATTAATGATCCCATATAAATTTCCTGAAGTCAACAAAATCAACAGAGTTCTCTGATGAAATATAGAATACAGAGGAGAAAATCAATGAGAGCTTATGTTGTAATAGGGGGATTTGAAAAAAAGGTCGAGAATGGGTGTGAACCCATCTCTACCAGATATTTAATTGTTCGTGTAGTAGCGAATCCAGTCAATATACATATACTGGGGAAAGGTAGTTGTCGCATCGGGATCATGAGTGTAATTTCCACCTACAGCAATATTGAATAAAATGTAAAAATCTTTCTGAAACTCATCTATGGTGCTTATATCGGCTGTATGTGCAATCACTCCATCAACTTTCCAAACTATTGTTGAAGAATCCCATTCAATTTCAAATACATGAAAATCATCTCCATAGATACCTGATGATATACTCACCTCTCCGGAACTGGATGGTGTACCGGCAGTAGAATGAATAGCCTGACCGACTGTTGCATGGCCATAAAAACCATCATTGGCAGAGATATGACCACTTTCAAGGATATCGATTTCACCGCAGGCAGGCCAGCCGGTGTCACCTCCGGTTTCGGAGATGTTGTCTCCCAGCATCCAGAAAGCGGGCCAGATCCCTTTTCCTGAAGGTAGTTTAATACTGGCGGCAATTTTTCCGTATCTAAATGTTTTTCCCGTAGATCCAGATAGGCCTGTCCCTCCACCGGGATTGGAGATTACACGGGCTGAAGTATAATTACCGATACTATGGGTTGGTCCATTATATGTGGCTTTAAGAACCATGCTTCCATCCTGCTCATAGGCCGTTGATGCCTCTCCTGTGTACCTCTCCCACTCATTGTTATAGGGAGAGAGTAATTCTTCCCGATCCCAGGTGTCGGAACCAAAAACGCCATCATTAAATTCGTCGGACCATGAAAGGGTCCATCCGGGTCCCGGATCGTAATCATCCGATTCATCAATAACTTCTTCAGGTCCAGATCCAGTATCACAACTGAAAGCAACCGACATTAATAGTAGTATTGTCAGTAAAAATAAAGCATTACATTTCTTTCTCATTTTATCTCCATAAAAAAAGCCCCTCTCAGTTGAGGGGCTGGATGCAAAAAAATTAGTAAGTCAGTCCGAAACCGTAGGGAAACAGAGCTTCATCGCCATGATCGGAATTCATGTCCAGGGGAATCTGATCCATAGAGGCGGGCCATGTATGGGGCAGTTTCCCTGTGGGAGCGTAATCTCCGAAGAGCACATCGGTAACGCCCTGACCTTCTGTTCCCGGCAGCCAGGCGGCTATAAAGGCATCACTCAATTCAAGAACGTCGTTGATAATCATTGGACGGCCGCTAATCAGCACAGTCACAATTTTTGTCCCGTTCTCTTTAATTTTAGTGATTGTCTCCAGAGTATCCGGGGGCAGATTAAGAGTTTTCCTGTCTCCTTTACCCTCGGCATAGGCTTGTTCGCCAATAACCACTATGGCGACATCTTCCGTTCCATCGGATTTTTTACCGCTCATTGAGTAAATAACTTCGCTGTTCCCGGAAACAGCCTGTTCAATTGCTTCGAGAATGGGTGTTCCAATGGTGAGGTCGTTTCCTCTTTCTCCCTGCCAGCTCAAAGTCCAACCTCCGCACTGGGCGCCTAAGTTGTTGGCATTGACTCCGGAAACCAGTATTTTCTCCAGGTTTTTATCCAGCGGAAGAATGCTGTCTTCATTTTTCAGGAGCACAAGCGATTTTCGTACGGCTTCTCTGGCCACTTCTCTATGTTCATCAGAACCGATCAGAGAGGTAAATGACCTGTCTGTAAGCGGTGCTTCAAATAATCCCAGCTGAAATTTAGCTTTTAGTATTTTTCCCACAGCCTCATCGATTCTCTCCATGGGAATCAGACCTTCATTGACGCTGTCAGTTATAGAGTCGAGGAAAGGGATATAGTCGGCAGGACACATGACCATGTCGATACCCGCGTTGATGGCAGTCACAATCTGCTGATCGTAATTTCCTTTCAACTGCTTAATTCCCGCCCAGTCTGAAACAATGAATCCCTCAAATTCCAGTTCCCCTCTCAGAAGATCTGTCATGAGATACTTGTGGCCGTGGAGTTTGTCTCCGTTCCAGCTGTTAAAAGAGGCCATTATTGATCCGACATTTTCCTCTATGGCTCCCACATAAGGGGGTAGGTGTGTCTCTCTCAGTTCGGTCTCATCAATGACAGCATTTCCCTGGTCTTTTCCACCCATTGTTCCACCATCGGCAACATAGTGTTTTGCCGTGGCCAGAATGGTATCGGGAGCAGACAGACTGCCGCCCTGATATCCTCTGATGGCAGCTTTACCCAGTTCGTTTACAAGGACGGGATCTTCTCCGAATCCCTCGTAAGTTCTTCCCCATAGTTCATTCTGAGGTACGGCCACACAGGGGGCGAAAGTCCAATCCATACCGGTTCCGGCCACTTCAATAGCGGTGATATGGGCAATTTCCTCGACCAGATCGGCATCTCTGGTTGCTCCCAGGCCAATATTGTGGGGGAATATGGTAGCGCCATAGACATTGTTATGGCCATGTACCGCATCGACTCCGTAGATCAAGGGGATTCCCAGGCGTGTGCTTAGAGCGTAGTTCTGGAAATTATCGTAGTAATCCGCCCAGTCCGCCGGATCATCGGTACTGGGACCGACTCCGCCGCCACTCAGTAGGGAGCCCAGGTAATAATCGGCAATGTCTATGTCATCAAGAAGATCTGCCGTATTGATCTGAGTCATCTGGCCCAGTTTTTCTTCCAGAGTCATCATGGACAGCAGGTCGGCAACGCGCTGGTCTACTGGTGCATCGCTATCCAGGTGCTTTGTCGATGAGCACCCTGTCAGAATTATTAGTGATAAAATCAGTAAGCTTAAAATTTTTTTCATTCTTTCTCAATGCTCCTATTAAGGTGTTGTCGCTTCGTAATATCTTATCCAGTCGACAAACATATACTGGGGAAAGATAGCCGTACCATCGGGATCATAGGTGAAATCACCACCTCCTACGGCAATATTGAATATTACGTAAAAATATTCATGAAACTCCGTCATGTTTTCAGCAGTGATGGGTTTTGTGGAAGTTACGACATCATCAATTTTAAAGACGATGTTAGATTCATCCCATTCGATTTCAAATACATGAAATTGATCTCCCCATAATTCACCGCTGGGAGCAGTGACTGCTGTATGCCAAAACTGATGATCTCTGTCAATATTCTCAACATCTCCATCGAAATGGAGGACATGGCCGGTGGTTCTGTGGCCGTATTCTCCGTCATTTGAATATATCGATCCGGTTTCGGCAATATCAATTTCTCCACAGCTCGGCCATGGCGTATCTCCTCCGGTTTCACTTATGTTAGTGCCGAGCATCCAGAATGCAGGCCATATGGCCTTGCCATAGGGGAGCTGAATTCGGGCGGCTATTTTTCCGTATTTAAAGGCTTTTCCCGTTTCTGCTGGATCATCTCCTCTGGAGCCTCCCGGATTGGATATGACTCGGGCCGAAGTGTAATTGCCGGTCCATTCGGCTTTTATCACCATGTAGCCGTCTTCCTCGGTTGAATTCGCTTCTTCCTCTGTGTAAACCTGAAATTCTCCGTTTCCGGCGCTTCTTCCCAGACGGTCCCATGTGTCACCGGCATAGTCGGGATTTGTTTCAAAGTCGCCATTGTTGAATTCATCGGCCCAGGAAAGTGTCCAGCCTGTCAGATTGGGATTGTAATCATCGGG
>JAEINM010000257.1 GCA_016342385.1 Spirochaetaceae bacterium
TGATCCCGATCTGGGAAGGTTCTTGCAGGCGGATCCCATGCTGGATGGCACAAATAGGTATACTTATTGTGGGAACAATCCGATTATTTATTGTGATCCGAGTGGACATTGTTCAACATTTCCATTAACTGGAACAACTGGTACTTATACAATTCCATGTGGTAATCCTAATTGTACAGGCAGTGGAGGTTATGATGCTGGGGCAGCGGCAGCAGCGGCTGCTGATGCCTACACTGCAGCTTATCAAGCTGCCTTACAACAGCAACAATGGAATCAGGAATTTCTAGCACAAAGTCAAGCTATAATTGATTCTGCCCTAAGCTCAATGTATGTAAGTCCATATGATTCCGATTATTGGGCTAACGTAATAGCTGAACAACCCACTTATAACGATTTAATAGCTGATTTTGTAGCTTCTAGTGCAGGTGGTTATGATGCTTCTGGATATGTCGATTCTGTTATGGCTAGTGCTACTAGTTCAGGTGGTGGAGCTAGTACAAGTAATCTACCGCCTGGTGGAACATATTCAAATGATGGAAATTTCTATAATCTTCCAAGAGACAATTTCTGGTCTCCAATAGAACCTCCTTATATTTTAAACCCAGAATCAGGCTTGTGGGATCAACCTCAGGTGAAAGGGGGTACGCTGCCTCTTGGTGTTGGAGGGCCTACGGGTTTTGGTCTGAGGAATATCGCATTCAAAGCTGGAGGTGGTGGAAGTCTACAGGCATATTCAACTTTAACTGGGAGATTTGTTAAATTATCGAAATTTCAGAAAAGCCTATTAAGAATCAATATGACAGATGGTGGGCAATTTTCTGTTGGATTTGCTCAGGGAGTAGCAAGTAGTATGAGTGGAGTAGATGCTCCAGAGGCGATTACGAGATCTCAAGCCTTAGGACAATATACTGGTCAAATAGTAAACAATTTATTACCGTTTATATTTAAATAAGAAAAAAGAGGGAAATAATGATATTTATTATTATCGTTGCTGTTATTATTCTTTTAATATTTTTTCGATATTATCTTAGCCAACCTATAGTGCATAAGGTGACACAGAATCAATTAGGGAAATACTTCAAGATATTACTTTACCGAGGATATGATGGAGGTTATACAATAATTGAAGGATCTTTAAAAAAAACATTTTTGCAGTATAAGAAATACATTACAGAGAATGAAGTATACCTAGAGATGAGTTTTCCTAAAGCTAAGTGGTCTCAGGAATACTACGATAGACTTAAAGAATATCTTGAAAAAAGAGAAATTAAGTATAGGATAAATAACTCTAGTGAAAGTCCTATTGAATTTATAGATATAAATTGCTCGAACGATATTGATTTTTGTACTGCTTTAACAAGAGATATTTTTGTAAATATTTTTGACTATACAGATGATGATCTTAATTACAAAATTAAATTCTATGATGTCAGTCCCAAGGATGAAAAAATTGGTTTTTGATTGAATTGATATTTGAGAAATGAGACAACATTTTTATCAGGTAATTAAGCCATATGATTCTTAGTGATGAAGTCGACAGCAATCCAATTTTATCGGCCGCTGGGATTTAACTCAAATAGATGTTTTTAGGGGATGGTTATGCCCCTGAAAAACGTTGCTGACTATAAAATGAATTCTGTCGACGAAGGCCTGAATTTGTATAATGTTTATTGCCTTTGAAGATCTGAAAAAGGCCGTAGTGAAACTTCCGGTGTTAGCGTTGGCAATTAACAGTTAGAGTTTTCCTGAAACCCCGAATTATGAATTTTATATAACAAAAACGCTGATTCCGAATCGTTGTTGTGGCTCTTTTTTCAGTGCAGGTTAGCTCATGGTTATTTATTGAAGATATGAGAACTAATTTCTGTATACGTCTTTTCTATGTTTTACCTTAATGATTTCAATTGTAAGAATGTTATCCATCAGTTCGTAAACAATCCGATAATTCCCGACACGCAATCTGTAGGATAGATCTGATCCGACGAGTTTCTTAATTCCCTGTTTTTCATGGGGATTCTGACACAACTCTTCAACAGCACATAGAATGGCCAGCCTTTCTTTCTTTTCAAGTTTGCGGACTTCTTTTTTTGCTGAGTTTTTCCAAATAAGTTTATATGAGGCCATCAGATTTCAGCTCAGCCAGGAAGTCTTCATGAGTGGTAACAGGTTCGTCTCTGCGTTCGGCGATTACGGCAAGATCTTCCATATCTTCAATCAATTGATTAAAAGTATCTAGAGAGAGAATGACCTCCGTTTTTTTTCCCGCTTCATCTGTGATGTATCTGGGGTGTAATGTTTGTATATTCATACTATCCTTCCATCTCCCTTAGGGAGTATTTCTTATGACTGATTCTATCATATCCATAATAATCTTCTGTTGTTTCAACGGTAAAGCCTTTACTTTTTCCAGTTCCAAATCAACTTTTGATACTGGTCCCCGCTTCCTTCTTTCAAGATAAGGAAAAAATGAATCTAAATCCATTCTTAAAGCCTCGGAAATCTCAAGAAATATCGGGATGGGGATTTTTCTCCTTCCAATCTCATATGAAGCGAGAGTGGGCTGCGTTAATCCGACTATCTTCGCCAATTGCTCTTGAGTTATATTTAGCTCTTTGCGGGCATTAGAAATTCTCTGTCCTAAGTCTGTGTAAATCTCTTTTTCCTCTTTAACTATCACAATCTATTTATACACCCGAATTTAGAAACGACATAAATAGATCGACGAATATGTCATTATGACAAATTATTGAAGAGAATTACTTTTTTGTCAAATAGCTTGACTTACTTTTTAAAAACACCTGATTACAGGTAAATCACCCATTGTTAATGGGATAAAAAAGCCCTGTTTCCTGTCGTCGCTAAACACTGGGAAGAGCAAATGTCCGGGAAGGTAAAGGAGGTGCCAGCCGGACAGTTTTACTCAATGACTATTGCAGACAGATCCTTGCTATTTACATAGAGGAAATCAGACCTCTGATTCTCACCTCATGGCATGATGAAAAACTTCTCTTCGGTACGGTCAGCCGGGACTGTTTTGCCAAAGTGATCAATCGGAGAATCAAAAAGACTGCAGAAGTCCTGAACCTTCCCTCTATCCGTGCCCATGGATTCCGTCATGCTTTAGGTTATCATCTTCTTCGTGCGGGCTGTTTAGCTAAGGATATTCAGACCATTCTCGGTCATAAATCTATTGAAACGACGCTGGTTTACACCCATCAGAGGATCGTGAACTTGAAAAAGATTTACCGGACATATCATCCTAGAGAGAACGACTTTTTCAAAGAATTGGATGATGAGTATCGAAAGCGGATTGAGAGGTTTAAAAAGAAACTTTATTCGCGAAAAAGAAAAAGGAAGTGACAGACCCATGACGGCCCGTTAGAATGACGAAAGGTACCGCACAATGATGCGGTTTGTTCTTTGAAAATGGACGTTTGGGGCTACATAGAGTTTTTACAACGTCTTCTAAGTTCCGGTGTATGTGTGATTTAGCCGAGAAGGCGATATGTACTACGATGCCCGGTATTTCAGCCTGACTCTCATTTCTAATCTCTCTGAAACAAGCTTTGCTTACACTCCTTGCGTACTCTTCGCTTATTATGATCCGGATCTGGGAAGGTTCTTGCAGGCTGATCCGATGCTGGATGGATTGAACCGGTATACTTACTGCGGGAATAATCCGATTCGGTATAATGATCCGACAGGTTTTGAGGCTGTTCCAACAACTTATGGTGATGATACTGATGGTGACGGCTATGGTGATGGACCTGATGTATCAGGTGGTTGTCTACCGAATGAACCGGTTAATTCTGGTAATGACGATGATGATGGTAAATCCGGTGGGGGAAGTAAAAAAGATGAAGGTGGTACTGAAACAACTGTTAATGAAGAAGGTATAACAGAAACAGAAGGTACACAAACTAGCGATAACTTATTATTAGGATCAGCATTAGTTTTATTTCCAGAAGGTATATCTACTTTAACAGGAATAGGAATACTAGGCACTATTGGTGCAATAGCTTTAATAGATGAATATGGCATTTCACCATTAACAAGTGTATTGTTTGACGAAATGGTAGAAGACCTAACAGAGATACACAATATCTCTGAAGCTTCAGAGATTCAAACTTCTGAAGAATTAGGTGAAAGAATAGATGAACAATTAGATGAACATGAAACAGGAGTAGATAATTCAATACCGTCACATCCCATTCCGGAACCTACACCCGAGCAAATAAAGCCCGAAGTTAATTTATCAAAAGTAGATAAAGCAAAATTTATCATTGGTGCAATTCTTGAATTGATGGATAGATAATAATGGTTTAGCTTTTTGATAAGTAATTCTATAGACGAAGAGGATGTAATGAGAATAAAAAAAATTAAAAGACAATTATATATAATAGTGAGATTGCCTTTATTAGTAAAATTAGGACTTTTTTTAGTAAATCGAAAATATAGAGAATTAGCATTAATTTGTGAAAAAAGATTAAGGAAGAATAAAGTTGATGAAATAGCTTTATTTTACCAATTGTTTGGATATATTAACCAAAAAGAATATGATAAAGCAAAACCTTATTTTTTCAAAATGTTTGAAACTCAAGAACTATCAACTAAAACAAAAGAAAGATTTATAAAAAGTGTAATTAGATCAGATTTAACGAATAATAAATTTAAAGATGTAATTCAGGATTGTAATAAAATTCTTGTAGGTGAGAAATCTCTAGAATTACAAAAACTTTTAAAAAAATTCTTATGTAATGCAAATTACAAATTGTGGAATTTTGATGAAGTGAAAAAATTATGTGCAGAATTAAATCGAGATTTTGCTGACGATATAGAAATCTCTAAATTTACTAAGGGTTATTATGAAGCTATTGAATTTGAGATAGATAAAAAAAATAATCTTCATACATAAGATAAGTAGTACCTCAAAAGACGTGACTATGACTTCAAACCACCTTATGCTTAGATAGAAGAGTTTTAAATTAATAAATTTGACGTAACATGAACGCCGAACCAAACCCCATTCGGAAGGTTGCTGAGTGAATTGGGGTAGCAAATTAGTATCGAAGCACCGGACAGTTCAGTAGTATTTTTACCAATTTTATTTCTACTTAAACCAGATACCAACAGCTTTCATCTGGACACCCGAAACCAGAAAAAACTAATTCAATCATGCCAATCAAATAATCCCAAAAATCAAGGTTCAGACAAGTGGTTGAAAGCAACAGAATTATATCTCCTGAACCTCTTCCTCATTTAGCAATCCTTCATTGTTGAAAAAGAATGCCCACTTTTTCAGCCTGTCATCCATAACAAATGTATCTCCAATTTTCATTTTCGGCAATTCAAAGAAATGAATTTGAAAGTCATCGGTTAAAACATTTTCAGTTTCATCTTTTTCCGTTGGGAGAAAGCAGGAATGAGCCTTGTTTAAATCCTTAAATAAAATCGAGAAGTAATTCCTTGTGCTCTTCAGAACCCAACAGGCAGCGTATAAAAAAGTCCGATGTTGGATTTACAATGCGTTCCATGCTTATCGTAATAGCAAGAATAATTCTATTCAGACAATAATCAGATTATATCCCTCTCCCAATAGGAGCTGCGACACCGGAACGGAAGTTGAATTATGACAGTGAAAACAGACTGCGATCCATTTTTGACAATGGAAAAAATATTGCCTCTTATAATTACAATGATGTGGGGCAGAGGATCTGGAAAATCGAAAAAGAGGTAGTTGTTGAAGACAATATTCCCGTGGAGAAAACTTTTAAAACCTATTATTTCTTTGAAAATTATGAAGAGAAATACGACATAACTGATTCTGATAATAAGGAATTGATTCAGTCGATCAATTACTACTTTGCCAATGGCCAGAGAGTTGCCCAGAGGACGAATAAAATCGCTGAATCTCTTGAAGAGGTTTCCTATTTCCATGCCGATCATTTGGGTTCTGCTGTTAGAATAACTGATGAGGATCAAAATATTATCCAATCAATCGCCTACACCCCATTCGGAAAAGTAGCCTGGTTTGCAGGAGAAGACACAACCAGTTATACTTATACCGATCAGGAAATCGACGGCAGCGGATTTATGTATTACGATGCACGGTATTATGATCCGGAGCTGGGGAGGTTTCTGCAGGCTGATACGTATCTGGACGGGATGAATAGGTATACTTATTGTGGGAACAATCCGATTATTTATTGTGATCCGAGTGGACATTGTTCAACATTTCCATTAA
>JAEINM010000258.1 GCA_016342385.1 Spirochaetaceae bacterium
TTAAGAAATTTTGAAGTCGAAGCCGAGGTTGAGGGATGAGAGACAGCAATGATGGCCATGGAGTTACTATCGAATTCTTCCCTGATTTTTTTAACCAGTTCAAATCCATTCAAATGAGGCATCTCATAATCGGTTATAACAATAGAGATATGGCGATTCTTTTCCAGCAGATTGAGAGCAATAAGACCATCAGCTGCTGTTAGGACTTTAAATTTGGCCTGCTCCAGAATAAATTTGGCCTGGGATAAGGCTGTTCTTGAATCATCTGCAACGAGTACCGTCATATGGCTATTTCTTCTAAGCCGGTCAATGGTCCTGACAAGTAAATTAAGGCTTTTCTCATCCTTTTTCTGAATAAAATCCAGAATATTCTTCGTCAATACACGCTTCCTGATAGCGGTATTATACTCTCCGGCTGAATAGATAATGATAGGTACATTATACTGATTTACCAGATCTGCAGTTTTCTCCCAATAAGAATCGGGTAATTCCATATCGACAACAGCTGCAAAGAACTGATTTTCAGATAAGGACTCTTTTGCTGTTTTAAAATCAGGGCATAGGACAACAGAAAAATCTATTCTCTCAAGAGCATTTTTTATCATAGCAGAGATAGACTGACTATCTTCAATTACCAGTATATTTTCCATACCCCCCCCATCCAGGACATTATCAAAATGATAACATTGATTAGTTAAAGATTGTAGAGAAATTCCCTTTTTCCGACTTAAAACCCTCTCGGCTTCAGAGTGCTTTCCAAGAGATAGGCCTAAGAAAGAGTCAATTCAATAAAAAAATCTCTTAAGCACTTGATAAAAATTTATCTTTTAAGTAAATTAGTAACAGTTACTATTATTAGGAAAATTACTGATCGGGAGGATCAACTTTATGAATATAGCAGTTATAGGATGTACACACGCAGGCACTGCAGCCATTGTTAATGCCGCGCAGTTATACCCCGAAGCAAAAATTACCGTTTATGAGAGAAATGACAATATCTCATTCCTCTCCTGTGGAATCGCCCTATATGTGGGGGGATTTATTGAAGATTCTAATGGTCTCTTTTACAGCTCCCCAGACAAACTGAAAGAGCTGGGTGTCAATACAAAAATGAAACACGAAGTGATAAATGCCGACCTGGATTCAAAAACTCTCACTATTAAAAACCTCGACAATGGTGAAACACATAACGACAGCTATGACAAACTTATAATCACAACCGGATCCTGGCCTTTAACTCCCCCCATTAAAGGGATTGATCTGGAAAATATTGTACTTTCCAAGAACTTCGACCATTCCAATACAATTATAGAAAAATCAAAAAAAGCTGAAAAAGTTGTTGTAATAGGGGCGGGATACATAGGAGTTGAACTGGTCGAAGCCTTTAAGCACAATGGTAAGGATGTGACTCTTATAGATGCTGAGGAACGGATTCTGAGTAAGTATCTCGATAGGGATAATACGGATGCCGCGGAAGAGGCCCTGAAAAACGAGGGGATAAATCTGGCTCTGAATCAGAAAGTTCACACCTTCGAAGGTGTCGGGGGCAAAGTGACGAAAGTCCTGACCGACAAAGGGGAATATGAAGCCGACCTGGTCATTCTCTGTATAGGCTTCCGCCCCAATACGGGATTGTTCAAAGATCAGATTGATATGCTCGATAACGGGGCCATTGTGGTTGACCCGTATATGAGAACCAGCAGACCAGACGTATTTGCCGCCGGTGACAGCTGCTCTGTCATTTTCAATCCCACAGGCAGTGCCAAATACATTCCTCTGGCGACAAATGCTGTCCGGATGGGTACACTTGTTGCTAAAAACCTTATTGAACCTACTGTCCCGTCTATGGGAACTCAGGGTACATCGGGAATTAAGATATATGATCTGAATATTGCTTCTACGGGACTGACTGTTCAGAGTGCCGAACTGGAGGGAATGGATGTGGACTCCGTGACGATTGAGGAGAACCACAGACCGGAGTTTATGCCCGATGTTGAAAAAGTGCGGTTGACTCTCGTATTTGAAAAAGACAGCAAGCGGATTGTGGGGGCTCAGTTGAGGTCAAAAATAGACCTGACTCAGTCCATAAACACCATGTCTGTTTGTATTCAGAATAAAATGACTGTAGCGGAACTGGCTCTGACAGATTTCTTCTTCCAGCCCCACTACAATAAGCCATGGAATTTCCTGAATCAGGCCGGACTGGCCGCAATGGAGAAATAACATCATCTGCCGGATAATTGTGTCCGGCAGATGATTTATGTATCAATGGGTGTTTTTATATTGCATTAATAAATTTTCATTGTATGCATTAACCGCTTTTAATAAATCGGAACTACTGGCTTCAATCATAAAAGCGCCTATCATCCCGGTGATGAATCCACCGCCTAGTAGTGATACCGGAGCAAGCGGATTAAGATCTTCTCCAGGTATCGCATAGGAATATACCAATGAACTCGTCATTGTAGCTAACCCCGAAAAATACAGAATGTAACCCACTCTGTTTTTTACTTTGTATTTATGAGCATGGAGTGATGCCATTTCATCTTCAGAGAAAATATTATGCAATTCTTTAGAACCGCCAAATCCTGTTTTTACAAATGTATCTCCTTGAGAGATAGTCGATCCATCCCAGAAAGAGTAGTTCAATTTCAACATATTATTGTTTATTGTATCAAATACCGATTCATCAGATTCATGAGAATAAATTGACTGCGATAGAGAAAGAGTTAGTAAAACCAAACAGATTTTTTTCATGATGCCTCCAGGAGAAATTTATACTCATAATAGAATGTAACACATATATCTTCAAGCAAAACTATTGATTTCAAACTACGGCATAAATAGCTTTCCCTTTTCTCATCATCTATGTATATTATACGAGATAGGCTTAACACACATAAATAGGAATACGTAATGGGAAAGAAAAAATACAATACACTGACTCCTGAAGAGAAACAGGTACTCATACACAAAGGAACAGAAGCTCCTTTTAAAGGACTATACACAAATTATAAAGAGAAAGGACTGTACATCTGCAAGCAGTGTAATGAACCTCTTTTCCGGTCGGAATACAAGTTTAGTTCCAGTTGCGGCTGGCCCAGTTTCGATGATGAGATCGATGGAGCCATTGCTTATCATCCCGATTCCGACGGCAGAAGGACAGAAATTGTCTGCGCCAAATGCGGAGCCCATATGGGACATGTTTTTGAAGGTGAAGGATTCACAAAGAAGAACAGGAGACATTGTGTCAATTCCATCTCCATGAACTTTATTGCCCAGGAAAAAATGGAAACAGCGATTTTTGCCGGAGGCTGCTTCTGGGGTGTTCAGCACTTCTTCCTCAACCTGGAGGGAGTCTATACATCTCGTGTCGGTTATACTGGCGGAAAGAAGGACAACCCGACCTATAAAGAGGTCTGCCGGACAAATACAGGACATTATGAGGCTATTGAAATAACCTTTAATCCCCAGGTGATTTCCTATGAGGAACTGGCAAAGCTTTTTTTTGAAATACACGATCCGACTCAGGCGAATGGACAGGGTCCCGATATAGGGAATCAGTATCTCTCTGCTGTCTTCTATCTCTCTGAAAAACAGAAAACGACCATTGAAAATTTAATTGCCCTCCTCAGACAAAAGGGTTTCCCTGTAGTCACAGATCTGATTAAAGCCTCAAAATTCTGGGAAGCCGAAGATTACCATCAGTTTTACTATGAAAAAAAGGGAAGTACCCCCTACTGTCATATATATGAGAAAAAATTCTAGCCTTCTATTGATAAAAAAATAATACTTCATTATATTCCACCTTCGGGAGAAAATAATGAGCAATAAAACAATGATAATCCGTGATTATTTTTTTATAACCTTAGGAGCCGCACTCACGGGGATAGGATGGTCTGCCTTCCTGATTCCCGCTAAGATTGTCGGTGGTGGTGTCGGGGGAATTTCGACTCTGGGATATTATATGTGGGGGATTACTCCCGGATATATCTATCTGGGAATAAATGTCATTCTTATAATTCTGGCCGTTAAAATTCTGGGGGCCAGTTTCGGCATAAGAACTGTTTACGGAATAATCTGCGTCTCTGCTGTGTTGACCATATTACCGGATTTTATTACAAAACCCATTGTGGAAGAGGCTTTCCTGGCGACCATTATAGGAGGAGGACTGTCCGGTATAGGTATTGGACTGGCTATTACTCACAGGGGCAGCACAGGCGGGACAGAAATAATCGCCATGATCATCAATCGCTACAGAAATATCTCGCCGGGAAGAATTATGCTCTTTCTGGATGTTTTTATCATCGCCTCCTCCTATATAATATTCCAGTCTCTGGAAACAATGGTGTACGGTTATGTTATGATGGCCGTGTCTACCTATACAGTGGACAACTACCTGGAAGGTTCCCGTCAATCTGTTCAGTTTATGATTATAAGTAAACACAAAGATTCCATCGCTCAGAGAATAAATGATGAAGTATCAAGGGGAATAACAATACTCCGGGGAATCGGATGGTACAGCAAAGAGGAAACTGACCCCCTTCTGGTTCTGGCCAGACGAACTCAGTTTAAAGAGATTATGTCCATAATCAAAATGACCGATGAAAATGCCTTTATATCCGTATCAAAAGTTATGGGTGTATATGGTAACGGATTCGACAGGATCAGAATATAATCCCTATGGGACTACTAAGCTGTATCCGATCTTCATATCTCTATGGTATTCCAGAAGTCCCGTGGATGGAACCTGAAAAAACTCCTCCACATCATATGTGAAAGCAAAAATATTGTAGTTCCATTTCAGCCCGTCAAGGCTGATTCCGAGCTTCATTTCACTGTCATTTGTCGTATAGAGATAGAAGTCCCTTACAATCTCCAGATCGTGAATATCTCCGGAACTGAGACTATTCACAAGATTACCGGAGAAACGGACATGATACCGCACTTCTGTACCTTTAGGAATTTTTATATAATACCCGGAGAGATTAATTGTATTGATCTCCTTTTCTTTCCCGTAAAAAACCAAACCCTCTTTGAGAGTCAGAACTTCTTTCTTCTTTATTCTCAGTGGTACAGCCCTTTCACTTTTCCCGGCAGCCCATTTAAGGCGGAGAGTAAAAATTCCCGAGAGTTTATCATAGAGTGTTTCTGCCGAGACTGAATATTGTATATTGGAAATCTCCCTTCCGGGATTATTACCCATATCGAACCACTCTTCTCCGTCAAAAGAATAAAATAATTTCCGGCCTCGGCCTCCTGTTATAAAAACAGGCTGGTGTACCCGCAACCGGTTTCCCCCTATGGTATACAGAAGTGTATTTTCATCGGGAACCGTTTCCTCCATAGTCAGAATGACCCTCTCTCCCTGTTTCAGCACAGTGATAAGATCTTCGGTCTCATGGAGCTTTCTAAAAGTGGAAAACAGATCACTAATTCCCGCAGGGGATTCATGAGAGTCAAAGAAAATTCTGAAGGATTCAAAGAGTGAGATTGCAGGAGTATCTTCCGGTGGAGCGCTGCAGCCTGAGAGAAGAAAGAGAAGGATCAAGCCGGCCGGAAACTTCATTTTCCCGTTAGTCATAAGCTAAGTATAGATCAATCTGGTCCTTAAAGGTCAATTGTTTTTGCAGAGATAGTACAATTGCGGTTTTAACAGATCATTGGGTTTGTTATTACCATCATAGAAGAGATCGATTACGGGAACCTTATACTCCTCTTTGATTCTCTGAAAAATAGAGCTGGAGACAACCCCCGGACAGCAGAAGACAGGATTGATATGAACAATGGCTTCAACTTGTCTTTTTTCCAGCATATAGAGGACACGGCCCAGAGAAATGGCGGTTTCACCTGCCAGAGAGCGGTCAAAACTATAATGATCCACCAGCCTGGTACATTCTTCCATGGGCGGTTCAAAAATCTCCTCTTCCAGAAGACCTCGAAAAACCAGCTCGAAACGCTTCTCACAGAGAACAAAACCCTTATGAAATTTTGTATTTTTCCTGTCATCTATTACATCTTCATGAAGAAAGTGATTTACGGTTTCCGTATAAGAGGGAATTATGACCTCTGCTCCCAGCGATAGTATTTCCTCTGTGATGTTATTATTGAGAATATTGTTGTATTTAGCATAAAAATCCCCCACAAGAATGGCCCGGGGTTTCCGGGGTATTTGGAGAAGAGGGAGATTCTCGAACAAGAGGCGGATCTCTTTGGCAGCATCGTGAAGAGA
>JAEINM010000259.1 GCA_016342385.1 Spirochaetaceae bacterium
CGTTTTCGGCTGGGACTTCTATCGCGATTTTAGGTCTGTCAGATTCTAGATCGACATTGAATTGCGGGTGGAAATCCAATTGGTTACGTCCTTGATCAATGACTCTGAACTGAAAATTCTCTGGATTGACTCCTTCAGCCGATAGATCAATTATATGGGAGAATTCTGTGGGAGATAACATCTCCACAGATGTATAATTGACTCCATCTTTTGTAAAAAGGACTTGTCCCCCGTCAATAAAATCATTAATTCTTCCACTGACTGTTATATAACCCTCAACAGGGATAGCAGGCCCGGGAGAAACTATTGACAGGACTGGTACTGTCCTATCGATAATAAAAGGTATTGTTTTAGAGATAATATTGTTCAAATTGTCTTCAATTGTAACTGTAATGAAATGTTTTCCTTCGGATAAAGATGATAAATCGATTTCTTCATTAAAAACGTATTTTCCATCGATAAATTCTGTTTCAAGAATACGGGCACTTCCATAGTTTTCAGAAGATCCGGAGAAAGAGATCTCGGTTCTGATTATCTCTGATATATCAGAGAAATTCCCTCGGAGAAATAATCTGTCATAGACTCTATGACTCTCAATGATTTCACTTTCAATTGAGACTTCAGATTCTTCAATTGTAACCTCTTCTCCATTTTCATTTATTTCCACTCTCGATTTAATGGAGGTCACTTCCACTTCTACCGGGACCTGAAGTTTTTTCAATTCGAGCTCCGGTTCAGAAAAATCACTGGCCACCTTCATCAGGGGGGAATTGTATTCTTTTCCGCCACTGGTTACGATCTTTAGAGCAAATGATGATATTGGAGAATCTGTCAGGGGGATAATTGTAAAACGGCTGCCCTCTTGTGATACAGAAAAACTCTCCTGGGCCGGTACCAGTTCAACAGAACCAATTGTATCTCCGGTAATGTATCCTGTAAGAGGTTTATCTCGACTAATATTGGCGGCATTTCCCCTATCCAATCGGGAATCGGTGAGGAATAGACCATCATCATCCTGCTGTTCTGCCATGAATATTTCACCTTTAGCCGGAGATGGGGCAATATATATACGGCTGCTGAACAAGTTTTCTCTTTCAAGGGAATCTATGGCTTTTATAGTAATATTATATGCCCCAACCATAAGCTTATTGGAAATTGCAAGAGAAAAAGAGCCTTTCGAAACTTTGACCGTCTGCTCCGGTTCACTTCCTATAACATACTTTATTATAATATCGCCTTGACCTCCCATTATATTTCCATTGATTTTGCCTGCTTTACCCTGTTGAAATACAATCCCGGGAGAAAAAGGCTCCACTATTTTATCTGAAATATATTCCTTTATTTCAATTTCAGGAGCCTTCTGACTGATTGAGAAGGTGAACTTCTCTGTATCACCGGATATTTCCAGAATATCTTCTGCGTGAATTTCCAGAGTATGTTTACCTGGCTCCAGGCCCTCCAGATTTAGGATAAATGGTCCCTCTGTCTCAATGCTTTGATCGGCCCCTTCATCGATCGAGTAATGAATCCTACGAATTCCATCATCATCCCATGCTATTCCCTTTATAATGCGGGTATCTGTAAAGAGAGTATCTTCAGTAAAATCCAAAAGAGATATAAGCGGCTTGTCTTCATCGGGATAGAGATCGATCTTCATTTTATATTCTTCAATATTTCCTGAAAGATCCACAGCTTTAAATGTGATAGTAGATTTTTTTTCATTTCTAAAATCGAATGCTCTGGTCCAGTAGGGATTACCGGCTATAAGTTCGATTTCTACTTCATCACCTCCATCGACAGAACTGGTAAATGACTGTATTCCCACTTCATCTGAGACAGTCCCTGTAATAGTCACTATCCCGTTTAATGGGTGTTCTACCTGAGGGGAGAGAATGGAAATGACAGGCTTTTCATTATCGGAATAATAGACAAAAACGATGGAGGACTCCGAACCTGTACCATCGACAGTTCGGAAGCGGATATACGATGTACCCCCCTCATTCTCTCTAGTATCTATTCCGAGGGAAAAACTCCGTTCAGTGTTTTCATCCTTACCTGAAAGCTTCACATCTCTGTAGCTTATTCCATCAAGACTGTATTCCAGTCTGCTCACTCCATTGGCATCAGAAACAAAACCACTGATTTTTTTCTTTCCCGATAATATTTCGCCATTACTGTGTGAATCAATTGTTATAACAGGTTTAGTTTTATCCACATTAATAGCAACAGAAATTTCATTGCCCTGAAGGCCATTGATATCCGTGGCTCTTGCCCATATGATATGCTGTCCGTCTTCTATTTCCGAAATATCTAAAAGAGTAGACCAGAAATTGGTTCCCTCGGCTCTACGGTAATTCCCATCATCGATTTTAATCTCTACAAAAGAGATACCATCATCATCATTAGCGGTACCGACGACATTAATATTACCTCCGGCCCTCATGGACTGAGAGGGACTGGAAATTGAAATCGTCGGCAGATCTGATTCTGAATCGACAAAGATATTATATGGCCCGCCTATAGAAAGATTGCCCGCCTTATCATGGCTTCTGATTATTAGATTGTATTTCCCGTCTTTCAATTCTGAAATATCATAGTTGTATTTCCAGTTTTCAAGACCTTCCACCATTTTATATTCAGTTTCATTAGATTTCACATCTGACTCAATGACATTGTCCTGAGCAAAGAGGGAAAAGAGAAGAGAGAGTACCCATAAAAAAGCTGTATTTTTCCTATTCATATTTTACCTATATCCTATTAGAGAGAAGCAGTATAATGATGCCTATCCCTCATTATACAATCGGCAACTATTGGGTTATAAATAAGCAAGAACTGTGCCGAGTACCAAGTATGATAAAGCTCACTTCTGCTAGTGGATTCGGTATTCTATGGCATTTCAACATACATTTCTCGCCGAAATCGTAGTCTATTCGCCCAAAATGTCGATTAAAGGTATTCTCATTTTAAGATCGAGGAGAAGTTCCTGAAAGTCTCTCATTAATCTTGGATTCTCTCTAAAATAATACAATCGGGAGGAACTATCATGTTGAATCATGCCATGGGATATCTGGAGAATGGAATGATTAATCAAATCGATTTTTTCGGATCCCGTTCTGATTATCCAGAGCATATCCAGCAAAGAGTCTCTTCTCAGATAATCAGTAAAATTGCGGCATTTCTTTCTGATCCTTTTATATTTTTCTGCCCGGCTTTTAAGCTCCTCACTTTCATAAGAGATATAAATATAGTATCCGGTACTGAGTTGAAGGTTTCCCATCAGATCCATAGGAATATTTTTTTCTTCCGGAATATTGAAAAGCATTATTATAAAACCGCCACCTGATCGTCCCTCCTTTTCATAAAGATCCCATAATAGAGGGACTTCTCCTTCTGAAACATTCAATTCAAGACGATTATTCCACCCGGCTCTAACAGGTATTATCTTAATTTGCTTGCGATACTTATACAGAGTTTCTGAAAATAGAATGTCCGTGTGATAATCAGGAGAAAAATATTGGATATTCGCCGATTGAATGACAAATACTACTGCCGTTTTTATTCCCGATAAAGCCATCTTTCCCAGTTCTTCTACATGCCTTTTCCCCCTTGAGGTAATGGCATCGGGAAACATAGCCAGCCTGCCACCGAAAAGAGTGCAGGATTTTACCTCGCAATACAGAAGTTCGCCAGAAACATTCTCTAGAAGTAAATCAAAGCGGCTGTGACCAACAGTCACTTCCCTTTTCTTTACATGATAACCCTTAAGAGAAGGTATAAAAGCAGAATTGATAAGATATTCGGCAATTCTGTTATTGGTATGAGTGTCTAGCATAATGACCTCTCCCGAGAGTGATTCGACAGCGATGACTCTATAGGAGTATTTTACTTCAGCAGACATTCTCTGGACATATAACCTGGCTCCCGGAATAAAAAGCTCCCCTAATTTCCCTGGATTGGGAAGAGATGCTCCCGTTTCTTTTTTATCGATTAAGATCCTGACAACAAAGCGATTTGGACGGGAAATGAAGTGCGCTATTATAAAATCAGGGGGGAAAAATGTTGGATTTATCATTACTAAGCCTCTTTTATTGATAATAATAATTATTAAAGAAAGTTACCAATCTTAAAATTATCTTTTTTTACACAACAGTGACTCTTTTCCATTGAAAGACAAAAAAAAAGGATTATACTTATTATTGTTGTTATAGAGAATATCTATTGAAAGAGACTATTCACCACTAAATTATAAATAAAACTGTTGGAGGGGCTGGTTTATTTGTAAGAATAATATTGATTTTAAAATCCCTCTTTTTTTTGCAGGAATCGAGTTAACTGAACCACTTGTCCGGACTATACGGTAATTCCGGAACAGACTTTCACTATGAAAGCTGGCAGGGGGGGGAATCCCGTACTAATATAGGATATACCATTTCAGGAACACTCGTTATCTGATATTTTCCCCGGTTTGTAATGCCCCACAATCCGGGGATTTCTTTTCCCCTGATTATTTTTACGGCTATAGTAAAAAAAAATAAAAAAATCTCTATTCTCAAGATCGAATAATCTGGTTTTTATTGACATCATGGGCTCATTAGATCAACAATCATATTATGGAATCACAGATTGTTATTAATTTTATTGTTAAGTATTTTTATTGGGCCTTTCTCGGTTGGATTTTTATGACTCTCATCCAGAGAAGGCATGGCGAAAAGGGAATAAAAAAAAGAATGGCTGTATTGTATCAGGCCATTCTTATTTTTCTTGTAATGGTATATGCAACGATTCTGAAAATGAATGAACTGACCGATATATATCTAATCATTGCTGCCTTAGCAGTGGTTCTCATACTTTTTTTCGGAAGAAGCAGGATCCTTCCCTATCAGAGGAGATGCCGCGTATGTGGTAAAAAAATGTCTTTTGAAAGAGTTTTCTATTACGATGATCCCCTCTGTAAAGAACACGATACAGAAGAAATTGAATTGAGGGAAGAAGTTAGAAAAAAGATAAAAGAGATCGAATCAGAAGAAAAAGAAGAAGAATAAATATCCTTGGGGCGAAAGGCCTTTCGCCCTGACAATATTGCATTTTCACCCCAAAGATAATTTATTTAATAATAATCCGGAAAAAACGTTTCTTTCCTGCTTTCAGAATAATTTCACCATCTTTAATAAAACCGCTATCAATGACAGCATCAGGATCTGTAATTTTATCACCGTTGACCGCGGCTCCATTCTGCTTGACCAGTCTTCTCGCTTCACTTTTAGAGCTGCAAAGTTCAGTCTCTGCAAAAAGGTCGAGAATATTAATACCTGCTGAAAAATCAGCAGCAGACATATCACAGGAAGGCATTCCCGATTTATCATCGGCTCCACCGGATGAAAAAGCGGCATGGGCTGCTGCCAGGACATTATCGGCCACCTCCTTACCATGGATGATTTTTGTCTGCTCGTATGCAAGGATTTCCTTGGCTTTATTAATTTCCTGATCTTTTAGAGCGCCAAGACGTTTACATTCATCAACGGGAAGGAATGTATACATCAGTAGGAATTTTTCCACATCAGCATCGGCTACATTTCTCCAGTACTGGAAGAAGTCAAATACGCTGGTCATTGAGGGATCGAGAAAAACAGCACCCTTCTCTGTTTTCCCCATCTTCTTACCATCTGAACGTGTAACAAGAGGGAATGTGAGTCCCATAGCGTCTCCCGCTTCCACACGTCTGATTAATTCCATACCGGCAACGATATTACCCCACTGGTCATCTCCGCCGATCTGGAGAATACAGTTCTCTCTTCGGTAAAGCTCGAGAAAGTCATAGGACTGTAGCAGCTGATAATTGAACTCTATAAAAGACAGACCATTTTCCATCCTTTTCTTATAGGCTTCAAAAGTGAGCATGCGGTTAACCGAGAAGTGGCGGCCTATATCTCTCAAGAATTCAATGTAGTTCAATGGAGCCAGCCATTCGGCATTATCAAGAAGTTTGGCTCCACCATCATCAAAGGAGATAAAACGGGAAATTTGCTTTTTAAGTTTTTCTGCATTATCCTGAATCTCTTCTACAGTCTGCATTTTCCGCATATCGCTTTTTCCCGAAGGATCACCGATTCGGGCTGTACCTCCACCAACAAGAATAATGGGCCGATGACCGGCATTCTGAAGATGATGCATGGCGAAAAGAGGAACCATATGTCCAATATGCATTGAGGGTCCCGTAG
>JAEINM010000260.1 GCA_016342385.1 Spirochaetaceae bacterium
GGGGCTGCTGAAAATAATGGCATTATCCACATTAAAAAAAGAATGTTGCCAGTTCAATAGTTTTATATATCTCTCTCTCTGGATAGAGATCAGATTTTTTCCGTATAATTCAGCCAGACGGTCATCGTAAAAATGATTTTCAAGTCTATATATGGCATCTGTTATTTTTTCCAAATTATTCCTCTTACAACACATATAATAATTGATTCACTAAAATAAATCTATTAAATGTCGATTATTTAGCTATCTGATATGGGAGTGGAATCAAAATAAGAATGAGCACAAACAGAGTATCTTTAAAACAGGTAAGAAAGCTGGATGAGAGAATTTTTCCCGAATTACTAAAGAGGAATTGCACACTTAGCTGCCAAAACGGCAAGAGTCAAAAGAATAAGAGAATCTCTATCAACGCACTCTATGATAATAATAGGGGATTCTGGTTGAATGATAGTACCGACTGGTCTTATTTTGTTCCCTTAGAGATGATTGAATCCATTGTGGAGGATCTTAAGCTGAAAGATCTGGAGAGGGAAAAAAGGCTTACAATCAACGAAGCTCATATTGAATACATAATGAACAGGGAATACAGTACACTGGTTAAAGTCGGTAGGGAAGATCGGATTCATGCTCTTTCCGGAGCTCTGAATCAGATAAACCGGGTCATAAATTCACGGGGTGTATCTCTGAAAGAAAAGACTGATGTCCTGCTGGAAGTCTCATCATATTCTTATCTGGTGAATAAAATTACCCTTGATGAAGTGGCAGAACTGACAGATGAAGATGCCGGTAAAGTGACCATGAAACTGGCCAGGTTAACGGAAAAAATCATTAATTCCATGACTAAAGTTCTGAATGAGGATATTAAGGAAAATACTTTCCTCCTGTCTCTTGTAGAAAAATCCAATGGTGTCACACTTCGTCACATGGTCAGAACTTTTATCCTTTCTTATCGTTTTGTTCTCTTCTTTAATCATGAAATTACTAAGAACTCTCTTGCTTCACATATGAGAGCTAAGTTTAATGAGTCTTTTCGTCACTGGTATAGTTCTTTATTACCTCATATCCCTCTGGAAGATCTGACATTGGAAAATGTTTTTAAAGGGGGAATGAGAGCTATTCCTGAAAAAGATCTCAATGTCTACTCGGCTGGTTTTCTGCTCCATGACATCGGAAAACAACGGTATATAGATTATTATGAGGGCGATGAGGATTATGACAGCCGGAAAGTGGAAGCTCATGCAAAAACCGGTCATCGTATGCTGTTGCAGAAGAGGGTATATTCTGAAGAAATTGCTGCTATTGCCGGGTATCACCATGAATATTATGGTCATGAGAGCGGTTATGGATATTATCGCGAACTCTGTAGCCTGGTGAACCTGGACAAGAAATATTTAAGACAGGATTCCTGCATTTCCTATAATCTGAAAGATCTTCATAGGTTCAGTACTCTCTCCTTTCTCCCGGCAAAATTTCTGGAAATTGTTGATGTCTATGATGCTATTACTGATCCGGGGCGCTCATATAAATCCCATCTGGACGCTTTTGATGCCTTAAAATTCATGCGTGAAGAGTTCATTGTCAGAAATAAAAAAATCGATCCCATACTCTTTGAGCTCTTTGTCCGGTTTCTTCAAAAAGATTAATTGATTATTACTTTACAATTGTTTTAAACTATTAACATGAAAATGATCTACAAGATGAAAAACATCATTCACGATTATGCTTGGGGCTCTGTAGATGCTATTCCCCGATTGCTGGGTTACGACAATAGAGAGAAAAAGCCTCAGGCTGAACTCTGGATGGGTTCTCATCACCGTGGCGCTTCTCTACTGATTAGAGATGAAGGGACTATCTCTTTATCTACCTATATAAATAATAACAGAAAAGATGCTCTGGGAGAAAAAATAGCTGATCTCTATGGAGATCTTCCTTTTTTATTCAAAGTCCTGGCTGCGGGGAATCCGCTTTCCATACAGGTCCATCCCGGTAAGAAACAGGCGGAAGAGGGCTATGCCAGAGAGAATAAACTTAATGTCCCTCTCGATGCTTATAACCGGAATTATAAGGATAACAACCATAAGCCTGAGTTAATCTGTGCTCTGACCCCGTTTTTGGCTATGAGGGGATTCAGAACCTTTGATCGTATTCTCGGGAATTTTCAGAAAGCCGGTCTGCGATCCTTCATGGGTGAAATTGAGACCTTTTCCGAAAACTGTAATGCAGAAGGTCTAAAAGAGTTTTTCAATAGTATAATGCTGCTCCATGGAGAGAGAAAACAGTCTTTTATAAAGGAACTGGTGAAAGCAGCGGAAACTCTCGACAGTGATATTTTCAATTGTGTTCTTAAACTATATGATAAGTATCCTCAAGATGTAGCTATTGCCGCCCCCCTCTATCTGAATCTGGTAAAACTGGAACCCGGGCAGGCTCTTTATCTCTCAGCGGGAGTTCTACATGCTTACTTGGATGGAATGGGAATTGAATTAATGGCCAGTTCCGATAATGTGTTACGGGGTGGTCTGACTTCTAAATACATAGACCGCAACGAGCTGATAAGAGTTCTCGACTTCTCCGGTTCCGATCCTCAGATTATTGAAGCAGAAACCGTAAATCAGAATATATCAACTTATCGAACACCTTTTAAGGAATTTGAATTAACCCGAGTGGGACTGGATGAAAATTCCATTTATAAAATATCTGAAAAAAACACCGTGCAGATACTTTTCGTTACACAGGGGGTTGTCTCTTTCATCAATGAAATGGGAGAAACTCTCTCAGTTGTAAAAGGGGAATCTGTTTTTGTTCCCTATGGAGCCGGTCCCTGGACAGCATCGGGCAAAGCCCTTATGTTCAGAGCAGCCGTGCCGGGAGAACCGGGATAATGAAAATATGGATAGATGCAGATTCCTGCCCGAAGCCTGTTAAGGAAATTGTAGAAAGGGCAGCGAAGCGCGAGAAGCTTCAGCTTATTTTTACAGCCAATAGAAAAATACCCCTGGAGGAACATGAACTGTTCACTATGGTGGTTACCGAAGCGAAAGATCAGAGTGCAGATCTCTATATTGTTGACAATGTAGAAGCAGGTGATCTGGTCATTACACGGGATATTCCTCTTGCCGATGAGCTTGTCAGTAAAAAAATTGACGTTTTGAATGATCGAGGAGTACTTTATACAGCAGAAAATATTAAAGAGAGATTATCAGTTCGGAATTTTATGTACGAACTTCGTGAATATGGGGGAGGAGTTGAAAGGCACAGTGCTTTCGGTCCGAAGGAGAAGCAGGCTTTTGCCAACGCTTTTGATAGACAACTAAGGAAAATGTTGAAAGTATCCTCCTAGAATGCATAATTCGAAAAAAATGATATCAGTTGATTCGTTTTGTGTGTTACAATTAGCTAGAGAAAGAATAAGGGAGAATCAGATGGCCAGAGGAAGACCGGAAATTGATATAGACAGGTGCAAGGGTTGTGCATTGTGTACAGTGGCCTGTCCACAGAAAATTCTCGAAATGTCAATAGAAACAAATAATCAGGGGAACAGTTATTCCCAGTGTATAGATGAATCAAAATGCACAGCATGTACTATGTGTGCTGTCCAGTGTCCAGATTCGGCTATTCAAATATATAAAATAGTACAGGAGGCAAAGTAGCTATGAGTAAAACTGTACTTATGAAGGGAAATGAGGCATTGGCTGAATCCGCCATTAGAGCGGGTTGTACCCATTATTTCGGATACCCCATAACTCCTCAAAATGAAATTCCAGCCTATATGGCAAAGGAAATGCCCGGAAGGGGAGGTTGCTTTCTTCAGGCTGAAAGCGAAGTAGCCGCGATTAATATGGTATTCGGTGCTTCCGGATCCGGTGCCCGGACAATGACTTCAACGTCGTCACCGGGAATGTCTCTTAAGCAGGAAGGACTTTCCTACCTGGCGGGAGCCGAGCTTCCCTGTGTCGTTGTCAATATGATGAGAGGAGGTCCGGGACTCGGCGGGATTGCCGGATCTCAGGCAGACTATTTTCAGGCCACCAGAGGTGGAGGTAATGGCGATTACAGATCTATTGTTCTGGCTCCGGGAAATGTTCAGGAACTGGCCGACTTGACAGTCGATGCCTTTGAACTGGCTGATAAATACAGAATGGTTGTCACCATTCTCGGTGACGGTTACCTCGGGCAGATGTCCGAGCCTGTTATCCTTCCCGAACCGGAAAAAAAAGCTTCTGTAAAACCATGGGCTGTTTCCGGAGCAAAAGGGAGAGAACCCAACAAGGTCATGTCTTTAAGGCTGTCTCCTGAAGATTATCTGGAAAAGCATAATATTCACCTCCAGGAACTCTATAGAAAAGTAGAGAGCTGTGAAACAAGAGCTGAACAGTATATGACCGATGATGCACAATACATTATCGTGTCCTATGGTACTTCTTCCAGAATCGCCAGAAAAGCAGTAAAAAAACTGAGAGAAGAAGGTGTAAAAGTCGGTCTTTTCAGACCCATAACTTTATGGCCCTACCCTATGAAAGAGCTCCACGAATTGTCTAAAAAAGTTAAAAAAGTTCTCACAGTGGAAATGAGTGCCGGGCAGATGCTCGAAGATGTCAATATTGCCGTGAATGGAGCAGCAGAAGTCGATTTTCTCGGAAAAATGGGCGGTGCTGTTCCCGAATCCGGCGAAATTATGAAAATCATAAAGAGTTACGGGTGATATGATGGATGAAAATTTAATATATACAAAACCAGATTCCTTAAGAGAGAAAAAAACCCATTACTGTCCGGGATGCGGTCATGGAATTGTTCACAAACTGATTGGTGAAGTTATGGATGAGCTGGATATCAGAGAGAAGACAATTGTTATTGCTCCTGTGGGATGCTCTGTGCTTATATACGATTATCTTAATTGTGACGGGATCGAAGCAGCTCATGGCCGTGCTCCGGCTGTTGCGACTGGTGTAAAAAGGGTCCACCCCGAAAGTATCGTGATCTCCTATCAGGGCGATGGAGACCTTCTGGCCATTGGCACAGGTGAAACCATTCACGCGGCCAACAGGGGTGAGAACATTACAGTTATCTTTATTAACAACGCCATTTACGGTATGACCGGTGGGCAGATGGCTCCCACAACAATGCCCGATCAGATTACAAAGACCACACCCTATGGAAGGGATGTGGACAATACGGGATATCCTATCAGGGCCTGCGAGATGATTAACACTCTGGTAGCACCTGTCTATATAGAGAGAACATCGATTCACGATGTAAAAAATATCCGAAAAACAAAAAAAGCCATCAAAAAAGCCCTGACCAACCAGAAGGAGGGTAAAGGTTACTCCTTTGTGGAAGTTCTCTCCACCTGTCCGACTAACTGGGGTGTAAATCCTGTCACTGCGGCAAAATGGGTGGAAACCGCCATGGTTCCCTATTACCCTCTCGGTGTATTCCGTGAAGAAAAGGAGAAAGTCTGATGCATGAAGAAATCATTATTTCAGGATTTGGTGGTCAGGGTGTTCTCCTGGCGGGAAAACTACTCTGTATCGCTGCCATGCGCGAGGGCAAGTATGTTTCTCACATCCCTTCATACGGCGCGGAGATGAGAGGGGGAACAGCCAATTGCAAGGTGATTATTTCCGATGAGGAGATCTCTTCTCCTGTAATTGATCACCCCACAATTGTCATTGCTCTCAATACACCGTCCATGCATAAATTCGAACCTAAAATGGTCACAAATGGACTGATGCTGTTCAACAGCTCCCTTATTTCCGATAAACCGACCAGAACTGATATCAAAGTTAAAAGTGTTAAAGCCAATGATATTTCCGAAGCTGCTGGATCGCTACGAGCGGCTAACATGGCGGCTCTGGGGTATCTGTTGAAGGTGAAACCGGAAATTGCCTCTATGGATGCGTTGAAACATGCTTTAGATGAGGCCATCAGTGAGAGGAATAAGCAGCATAACCCGGTCAATATACAGATTATGGAAGCCGGCTACCAGAGCTAGTCTCTGGTGCCCGTCTGTATGCTTTATCTCCATTTCAGAACGAGGAGGGGCCGGTTTTAATTGTCTTTTTATTCTCTTTCTTTTCTATGAATCCACAAATTTAAATGTTTGTTCACTATAATTATAACCTGAATCCGTATAAAAAAACTTCTTTTTATAATTAACCCCTTAAGCTATAATAGTTTAACTACAAACAACATATC
>JAEINM010000261.1 GCA_016342385.1 Spirochaetaceae bacterium
GAAAAAGTCTCCTTCTTTTCAATTTTTCTCGGTTTATGCTTCGATCCTGCTTCAACAATAGCCTTTATATGCTCCGGAGTTGATCCGCAGCACCCCCCGACAATATTCAGCAGTCCCGCTTTTGAAAAGCGCTCAATATAAGAAGCCATCAATTCCGGAGTATCATCATACTCCCCCAGTTCATTGGGAAGTCCCGCATTGGGATGAGCACTGATTCCGCAATCGGCTATTCTGGATAGAGTTTTCAGATGATCTTCCATATCCTTTGCTCCGAGAGCACAGTTTAAACCTATAGACAAAGGTTTGGCATGGGCCACAGAATACCAGAACGCTTCGGCAGTCTGTCCCGAGAGGATTCTACCACTGCTATCACTGATAGTTCCGGATATCATAATGGGAAGTTCTCTCTTTAATTCGCTAAAGACCTGTTGTGCTGCAATTATAGCAGCTTTACAGTTAAGAGTGTCAAATACCGTTTCAATGAGAATGAGGTCACTTCCGCCCTTAACGAGAGCAGTAATCTGCTCATGAAATGCCTTTTCAACCTGATCAAATGTCACTGCCCGAAAACCGGGATCTTCAACCTTCGGAGATATGGAAAGAGTTTTACTTGTAGGTCCGACGGAACCGGCCACAAATTTCACTGTTCCCGGATTCTCTTTTTCGTAGAGATCTCTAGCTCCAACAGCGATCTGAGCTCCATTAAAGTTAATATCATATACAGCATCTTGCATTCCATAATCGGACTGGGACAAGGTTGTACCGTTGAATGTATTGGTTTCGATTATATCGGCACCGGCATGGAGAAAGGACCGATGGAGATCGGCGATGACATCGGGTCTGGTGAGATTCAGAAGATCATTGTTTCCAAAAAGATTCTGCTGGTGATCCTTAAATCTTTCTCCCCGGAAATCCGACTCTTTTAATTCCAGAGCCTGGAGCATGGTACCGGTAGCACCATCAAGAAAAAGGATTTTCTCTTTCATAAGATCTCTAATCTTTTCACTTCTATCCATGATTTTTGCTCCTTAATGTAAGTATATAAAAAAGCTCCTGATATAAGGAGCTTTTTTAAATTATTTTTATATTATCGAAACTTATCAATAGTTCCAATATCTATTTCGATAATATAGATC
Organism: Spirochaetaceae bacterium; assembly: GCA_016342385.1. Taxonomy (GTDB): domain Bacteria; phylum Spirochaetota; class Spirochaetia; order DSM-2461; family DSM-2461; genus Spirochaeta_F. The sequence continues at coordinate 1,137 of JAEINM010000261.1, forward strand.
GCTATAGTAGTTTTTATTGATAATGTATGTTATTTTTTAATTCTAATAATGAATGGCTTCTGGAATCGGTAGCTCTCCAATCGTACAAAAACAAAGAATGAAAGATTTCTTTTTCATCATTATCTTTAAAATATCTAATACAATATTCGATCTAAATTTACAGAGTAGTATAAATAAATGCAGTTTCAACATAGTGCTTAGATAAAAGAATATGGTGCTTTATTGACCTAATACAGGTTATATTAAAAATAGACCTATCAGCTATTGAGAGTTTTAAACTTCTGGATTTCCCCATTCATTTCGGAACCGATAGAACCTACAACATCAGAGAGATCCTTTAAACCGCTTGCAGCTGAGGTCAATTCATTAAAACCAATATTTATTTCCTTAATGGCTCCGTTGACATTATTAGATATATCGTGGACCTGATTCATCCGATTGGCAACTTCTTCGGTATTAGTCAGCATATTGGATGTTTTCTCTTTAACTGATAATGACATGCTGCTGATATTCTCCATGGCTTCCAGTATCTGCTTTCCCCCGATACTTATTTCAACGGTGCTACTTGAGACAACATCCAGAGCATCTGAAACTTCGTTAACACGTGTATTGATATCATTAAAAGCTTCACTGGTAATTTTTCCGGACTCAGAGCTTTCAGTAATTTTTAAAATAATACCTTTAACCGTTGTATTAATATCTTTTGAACTCACAGAAGAAGCCTCAGCCAATTTCCTGATCTCATCTGCCACAACAGAAAATCCTGCACCTGAATCCCCGGCATGAGCAGCCTCTATGGCCGCATTCATTGCCAGAAGATTCGTCTGTGCCGAGATGCTTTGTATAATTTTGATCATTTCCGTTATTTCACTGACAGAGTTGTAGACCTCATCAATAATAGCAGTTGTTTCTTTTAGTTTAATTCCACCGGACTGGGCTGTGTTGATAAGAGTATGCATGGCTTCTTTATTCCTGTCGGTAAGCTTTGTCACACTATTAATAGACGATATCATTTGAGTGACAGAAGCGGTAGACTCCTCTACCATAGCTGTCTGATCACCTGTAAAATCATTTAAATCACGAGAGAAGCTGGAATTATCTTTAACTTGTCTGGTTGACTCTAAAATATTGCTATCCAACTCAGACATCTGCCTGCTGATAGATTCAATATTGGCTGCTATTTCCGTAGCCGCCGCCGAAGTTTCTGATGCCGTGGCAATTAATTCCTCTTTTACTTCTGTGTTTTTGACCGACATCTTTTTTAAATTATTGAAAGAATATCCCATTCCACTCTGAAAATCATTCAGTTCCCGTCCCAGTTCCGCTATTTCGTCTTTTGTTTTTTCATCAAAGGTAGCGGTAAGATCCCCGGAGGCCATAACAGAAACACTGGAAGCAATCTTAGCCACTGATTTTGCAATATTATTGGCTATGCGTGAGGAGAAGAAAATGACAAGAATATAAACAAAGAACAACAGTGAGAATATGATATAATTTGCTGATTTTTTCAATTGCTCAATCGTAGAGTCAATGGAGCGATATTGATCAACCAGAAGCATTTCCGCTGTACTGAAAGTAAGGTCTAAAACAGCAATCCTATTTAATAAGGATTTGATTTTAACAGATAATTGATCATATCCTTCAAATGCTCTTACCTTATCTTTGTAAATATCGGTTATGCTGAAAGCTGTACCAAATTGAGGATAGCGGCTTACTTCACGAATAACTAAATCAATTTCTTCATTGATAGATTGCTCTATAGAAACCTGATTCTCCACAAGAGTCTTCATTTTTACCAATGATGTTTCAATTGATTCATCCAGTTTGGGAAGTAAAGTGAACTCCTTTATTTTCAGGAAAATATCCTGCTTGGCCCTTATACTATTGGTAAAATTATCCTTCTGCCTGCTCAATATACTACCGTCGTATATAAATTTGGCAAGTTCCAGGTGCTCCTGTTTTGTCGCATCCTGAAGATCTAATAAAACACTTCTTTCTTTTTCTATATTATCAATGATATTTCTTACCGTCATATATGCTGAAGCTAGAATGATGGTGGCCAGCACCAGTAAAAGCACTATTGTTATAAGTTTTGTTTTTATCTTCATAATTGTCCTTATTTATTATAAATATGAATCTTTTAAAGGATAATGAATAATTTATCATATTTCAAATTATTGGGAATAATAATCGTTACTGATTATTCAATTATTGGAGTTTTAGAGTGATTTCAATGTTTATTGTCTTATCCCTTAAAGAATCAGATTTTTCGAGGAAGGCCTTTTCCTAGTTCCTGAAATACAAAACTATTCAATTGTTCCAATATCTTTTCGATAATATTGATCTTTAAAAGTAATTTTATCCATAAGTCTATAGGCTTCTTTTTTGGCTTCTTCTGCGGTCTGAGCTGTCCCTACGACTGTCAGGACACGGCCTCCTGAAGTAATCAGTTTCCCTTCAGAAAATTGGGCACCACTGATATACACCAGCTGGTCTTTTTCAATTCCCCGGATCTCATAGCCCTTTTCATAGGAAAGAGGATACCCTCCCGAAGCCTGAACTACGGCACAGGAACAGTTCCCGCTCCATTTCAGATCATCCATAGAGAGATGACCTTTACCGGCTTTTTCAATAATATCCAGAAGATCACTTTCCAGTAAGGGTAGAACCGCCTGAGTTTCAGGATCACCCATTCTCAGATTGTATTCCAGAAGATAGACACCCTTTTCCGTTATCATCAATCCAAAGAATATAATTCCGGAAAAAATCAGATTTTCCGCTTTCAATCCCACCACTGTTCTATCAGAAATATTTTTAAGAAAATCCTCATAAACAGATTCTGTAACATAGGGATTGGGCGCAATAACACCCATCCCACCTGTATTCAGTCCGGTCTCACCTTCCCCTATTTTCTTATGATCTTTAGCGGAAATAAAAGGGGTAATAGTATTACCGTCGAATACTGATAAAATGGAGGCTTCATAACCTTCCAGATATTCTTCTAAAACAACAGAACTGCCAGCTTCTCCGAAACAGTTATTGATCATAATATTATGTACAGCTTTTACCGCTTCATCCCTGCTCTGACAGATTATGACCCCTTTCCCCGCAGCCAGCCCATCAGCTTTGACAACAATGGGGATCTGTGCGTGTTCAAGATATGAAAGTGCTTTTATGGCCGAAGTGAAAGTTTCATACTCTGCTGTTCGAATCCCATATTTCTTCATGAAATCCTTGGCAAAACTCTTGCTTCCCTCTAATTGAGCCGCTTCTTTATGAGGTCCGAATATGGGAAGATTTTTACTTTCAAAGAGATCAACTATTCCCTGGACAAGCAGATCTTCCGCTCCGGGAATAGTCAGATCAATACTATGGGAAAAAGCAAATTCAGCTAGCGATTCTATATCTGAAGCTTCGATATTCTCACATTTATCCATAATAGCTGTCGCTCCGTTCCCGGGAGCACAGAAGATTCTCTCAACTCTACTATTTTCAGCTAGTTTTACAGCTAATGCGTGTTCTCTGCCACCACCGCCGGTAATCAGTATTCTCATAGATTTATTCCTTTCTCACATAATAGATGAACTGTTTGGGGTAATAGCTTGTGTTCCAGTTTAAGGACTTCTTTCTGGAGCCTGACCGCATCCCAGCTCCTATCGACGGAGATACTCATCTGATTGATGATTTCTCCCGTATCGATTCCCTTATCGACAAAATGAACTGTACAGCCCGAAACTTCTGCTCCCGCTTGTATCACCGCTTCATGAACATGCATGCCATACATCCCCTTTCCACCAAAATCAGGTAAGAGAGAGGGATGGATATTTATGATTTTTCCCATCCATTGTTCAATAAAGGATTCTTCGAGAATAGAGAGAAAACCGGCCAGAATAATATAGTCGGCTTTTCCTGAGAGGATTCTGTTGATCTCTTCAGATAACTTGGGTCTACCGATTTTTCTGTCGACCAGATGCGTTTCTATACCGGCCTTTTCAGCCCGCTTAAGACCGGACGCCTCTCTATCTGAGATAACAGTACAGATAGAGAATTCCTTTTCTCCCGAGTCTTTCATGGTGTCAATCAAACATTGAAGATTTGAACCTCCTCCGGAGATAAGAACAGCTATTTGTAACAAAATCTCTTTCCTTTCTTTACGGATCCTATTACGGCCGAATCCATGGAGAAAATCTTTAATTCTTCAATTATTTTATCAGCTTCACTCTTTGGAACAACAAGAAGAAATCCTATTCCCATATTAAAGGTATTCCACATATCTTCTTCCGGTACACCCCGTTTTTCAAGATACCGGAAAATCTGAGGGACACTTATAGCAGATCTGTCTATTTCAACACCCAGTTCTTCTGAAACAGCTCTCGGTGCGTTTTCTCTTAAACCACCACCGGTAATATGAGCCATTGAATGAATTTCATATTTATCCAGTAAGGATAATACAGGTTTTATGTACAATCTTGTAGGTTTTATCAGTTCTTTCCAGATAGGTTCCCCCTGGAAATCCACATCGAGATCGGGAACGAGTTTTCTTATAAGGCTGAAACCATTACTGTGAACTCCTGAAGAGGCTATACCGATGACAACATCACCATCGACAGCTTTTTCCGGACCAGTCAGTTTATCTTTTTCCGCTACACCGACACAAAACCCGGCCACATCGTAATCTCCCTCTTTATAAAAACCTGGCATTTCCGCTGTTTCTCCTCCAACAAGAGCCGTACCGGATTCAAGACAGGCATCGGTGATCCCCTTTACTATCTGAGAGGAAATTACTGCTTCCAGTTTTCCACAGGCGATGTAATCGAGAAAAAAGAGAGGTTTAGCTCCATGACAGAGAATATCGTTGGCACACATGGCAAAACAGTCGATTCCGACAGAGTCATAGACTTTCTTTTCCAGAGCCACGGCCAGTTTGGTACCTACACCATCTGTCCCTGAAACCAGAACAGGATTTTTATAATGACCCAATTCATAAAGAGAACCGAAGCCTCCCAGACGATTGAGGACTTCAGGCCCCTGGGTTTTTTT
>JAEINM010000262.1 GCA_016342385.1 Spirochaetaceae bacterium
TTGTGATATCAGAATTATATAGAATTAAAAATAACCATAAACAATAATTAAAGAGAACTCGTTAATAAGTTATGTTACCTGGCCCGTTGGGCTGAGAATTATTTTTTTAAAAAATGTGCCCGCTTTACAAATTCTGTAACATATTTAATTAATAAAACCTCCAGTATGAAGAGAATTAATCAGGAAAGAATGGAGACAATTAGTATATATATAACAAACAACTTCCGGATTTATATATCAGATATGTTGTTCTTTATTTTTATATTATAGAAAATTCCAATTGGAAAAATTCCTATACTTTTCTTGATTCTGAAATTAATAAATGATTGAATTCCAAATTCTCTCCTAAAATGCAGATCCTTTTCTAGGAGCGAATTTATTTGATTATCAAGTAAGAATATCTTATATTAAAATAAGAAAATCTTATTGGAGGTAACTATGTCAATTTTAGAAATAACAAGTTTGTCTACCAGAGGTCAAGTTGTTATTCCAACTGATATAAGAACTAAATTAAAATTAGAGCCTGGAACAAAAATGATAATTGTACAGGATGGTGACAACATTCTTTTAAAACCAATAAAAGCTCCAAAATTGAATCAATTTGAGAAAATAATTGCCATTGGAGACAAAGTCAAATCAGAGCTCGATTTGAATAAAAATGATATTGATAAAGCAATCAAAGAAGTAAGAAAAATTGCGCATAGTAATTGATACAAATATAATAATATCAGGTATTTTCTTCGGGGGAAAACCGAGAGAATTATTAAAATTATGCTTTTCCGGTGACCTCCAGATGGTTTGTACAGAAGAGATATTTACCGAATATATTGAAACCATAAACAGATTTACAAAAAAATCAGGAAAAAATATAGGGGAAGAAATAAAGCCGTTATTAATTGAAAACCTGGAGTTTATTGAAAATAGATTTTTTGATTCTTACTCAAGAGATCCTGATGATGATAAATTTATAAATTGTGCAATGACTGCTGATATAAAATATATAATTTCAGGAGATAAAGACCTATTAGTTTTAGAGAAAATAAACAAAATTAAAATTGTTGAAGTAGCAAATTTTATACAACTTTTAATAGATAAAAAAGAATAATTAATATCAAAAATGTTATATAGAATTGATTACCCTCTTTGTTAATAATTCTCTACAATATCACTATAATAAATTTACAGGTAACAAAGGATTTGCACCAGATTTGCCTTTGTCATGAATCCCGCATTTCTGCTGCGCAGGCGGGATTAACGCCAAGTCCGGCAAACAGGTGAAATCGACGTTCTACGGATTGCAAATAATAGTAAAACGTATTACGATAATATATATTACTATATTGGCGGATTAATTTGAAATTCTATTCTAGAAGTACAGAATTACAGTTATTAGAAAAACAGTATTCTCTTACAGAGGATTCTTCCATTATGTCAGTTATTACTGGAAGGCGACGAATTGGTAAAACTTATCTTGCCAGAAAACATGCTGAGAATAAAAAGCACTTATATTTATTTGTATCAAAAAAACCTGAAATCCTATTATGTAAAGAATTCATAGAAACAATTCAAAACACATTTGAATATCCAATTCTTGGAGAAATAACAAATTTCAAAACAGTATTTAAATTATTAATGGAATTATCAACAAAAGAGCAGATAATTATCATTATCGATGAGTTCCAGGAATTCTATAATATTAATAAATCTGTTTATTCAGACATTCAAAATCTATGGGATGAATATAAAGATAAAACAAAAGCACACCTTATTTTTATAGGTTCTATTTATTCTCTGATGCACAAAATCTTTCAAAATAGCAAAGAACCCCTCTTCGGTAGAGCTGACCGAATAATCTACTTAAAACCGTTTCCTCCATCAGCACTGAAAGAAATATTATTAGATTACAAAGCCTATACAAAAGAAAATCTATTTTACATTTTTATGATAACAGGTGGTGTCCCTAAATATATTGATATTCTCACCAAGGATAAATCATTTACTAAAGAGAAAATAATAGATTTATTTTTACAAGAAAATTCTCCTTTTATTAATGAAGGAAAAACTATTCTAATTGAAGAATTCGGAAAAGAGTATGGAACCTATTTTGCAATACTGGAAATGTTATCTGAAGGACGTACATCACGTTCTGAAATTGAATCAATATTAGAAAGAAATATTGGCGGATATATTGAAAAATTAGAGACGGACTATGACTTAATACAAAAAAGAAAACCAATTGGAGCAAAGAGTACAGGTAAAGTACAAAAATATTATATTAAAGACAACTTCTTATCCTTTTGGTTTAGGTTTCTTTATAGAAATAGGACCGCGATTGAAAGCAACAACTATCCTTATATTAAAAAAATAATAAATAAGAATATTCAAAATTATAGTGGACCAATACTTGAAAAGCTTTACCATGAACTTTTTATTGAATCGGCTGAATTTAATATCATTGGCAATTATTGGGAACGAGGCAATAAGAATGAAATTGATATTGTTGCGATCAATGATTTAGAAAAACGAATTGTAATTGCAGAAGTAAAAATGAATCTAGAAAAAGCAAAGATCAATTTACTTCAAGAAAAATCATTAAATATAATTCAGAAATATAATGATTATAAAATTGAATACAAATTATTAGGTATGCAGAATTTAGATGAATATTTAAACATGTAAGACCGTAAAAAAAAATGCAGCAGACGCTTTACAGATTATTGAAACATTACGGTAAAGCCTGGTTAAACTCGATTTATTTGATTCCAGCGCAGCTGATTTTGACGTTGAACTAAACCGCTGTTCGAGCGGTGGAAAGGTTGTGCTCAAAAAAATTATCTTAGCATTATCAATTTTTCTGGTTCCTTTTCAATTCCATTGCTATAATTATTAAGATATTTGACAAAGGAATAGAGGCAGTAATACAACGCCCATAGGGGAAGAGTTCTCTTACAGTCGGTTAAGTACAACAAGTTCTATCCAGCCCACATTCCGCAGTTGATTTCCATATATTCTGATTAATTTTCCTTATAATGTGTTAAGTATTATAATTTCCCCAGTTCTTGGATAATCCCTTTATAGGGGGAGTCTATGGAGTTCAAACAGAAACAGTTGCAGCATCTTGGTATCATTGCTGGTATCTGTAATGAAATAGGTCTAATCGGTCAGATCGATTCAAAAATAGGAAAAGAGAAAAGAAAAGTCTCGGTCGGTCAGGCTGTACAGGCGATGATTCTCAATGCTCTGGGTTTCAGCGGGCGGGCTCTCTATCTTACTCCCGACTTTTTCCGAAACAGACCGGTTGATCTGTTGATCGGCGAAGGGATTGAAGCTGATGATCTGCATGATGACTGCCTCGGGACAGCACTGGATGCTCTCTATGACCAGGGAATAACGGAACTTTTTTATCAGCTTGCTTCCAGTGCTCTGAAAACGTACGAAATAGAGCACCGCTATGTTCACCTCGACACCTCCACGTTCTCTCTGCACGGAAAGTCCTATGAGGACGCTGATGACACTTCTCAAACTGTGAGCATAAAACGGGGTTATTCCAAAGATAACCATCCGGAACTTCCTCAGGCAGTCATCTCTCTGATGTGCAGCCACAGAAGCAGCCTTCCCGTATGGTTGGAGGTGCTCAGCGGAAACAGCAGCGATCAGAAATCCTTTGCCAATAGCATAAAAGAGTACCGCAGACAGTTTAAATCGGCACAATTGCCCTATTTTGTGATGGATGGAGCTTTCTATACGAAAGAGAATATTACCGGCCTAAACGATATCATCTGGGTTACAAGAGTTCCAGAGAGAATAAAAGAAGCAAAAGAGATAATTGAAAACCTAAATCATGGCGATTTACTAGAATCAGAGAAAGAGGGCTACTCCTACAAGGAGATTCATTCAGACTGGTCCGGTGAGGACCAAAGATGGCTGGTAGTCTTTTCCAGAGCGGCTTATGAGAGAGAGATAAAAACATTTGAAAAGAACCTGGAGAAGAGCCGGGAAAAGTCAGAAAAAGGGTTTTGGCACCTCTGCAATTCCCCCTTTGCATGTGAGGCTGATGCGCACAAAGCAGCAAAAACTTTTAACCGGAAAAACAAATATTTTTCAGCCGAATACACGGTCGAAAAGAAAATGCGATATGCCGGGAAGGGGCGTCCGGGTAAGGGCAGTGTTCCCGAGAAAGAGGAGTGGCGTCTGTCCGGTCAAATTGAAGACGATAAGGATACTATCGAGTCAACGCGCCGGAGGAAAGGAATCTTTATTATCGCTACGAATAATCTCGATTCCACTGATCTGAACAGCGAACAGCTTCTTGATGTCTACAAGTCGCAGGGCACGAGTGTTGAAAGAGGATTCCGTTTCCTGAAAGATCCCCTTTTCTTTGCCGAGAGTCTGTATCTGAAATCTACAAAAAGAATCATGGCGCTGATCATGGTCATGGGGTTGTCTCTCCTGATATACTCACTTGCCGAAAGAAAACTTCGCAGTACTATGATGACACAGGATGAAACTATTCCCAATCAGGTGAAAAAACCGACACAAAATCCCACAATCAGATGGGTTTTCCAGATGTTTGAAGACGTTCTGCTACTTACAGTCAAAGAGAATACTTCAGAGAAAAACATTGTGGGAAATCTTACCGAAGCCCACAACACGATTATTAGATGTCTTGGAAAAGAGGTTGAAAAAATCTATTTCTCGGATTAGTAGGTGCGGAATGTGGGATCCAGCAGAAGCAATTCTTGATTTGATGCTCCCGGATCTACCGGAGAGTATTTTTTTTGTGTTCTGCAGGATAGAAATCTAACGTTATACCGACTCTAGGGGCAGATTATTGAATATTTTGATCAATTTCCTTTTCCAAATTCAGAACATATTAATCCTCCTATGGAGGATGGAGAAAATAATTATAGAAAATTCAACTGGAAAGTGCGCAAGTAAAATATTAGTTATGATCTGATCATTTGTTCAATTATATATAAAAAAGAATCGATGCAGGCATAATAATTTCTATCGAGTAATGTCAGGTTCAGAATAGTTGATTATATCTATTTTTTATATTTTTTATATACTCATATACATTTATTATTAAATAATGTTCTAAATTAAACAGACTATGTTTCAAAAAAGGAAAACAGTTAAATGATTTATCAACTAACTGGTCAAGATAGAATAAAGATACTTCCTCTTATTAAAAACTCACGACATGAATTAACAATCGATGCGGTAATTTATGGTAATTCTCCAGGTAGAATATACGTAGATGATTCAAATAATCCCAAATCTGGATTAATTGAAACATCCGAGTGTAGGGTAATTTTTGGTAATTGTGATAACTCAGACTTCAATTCACATATTATAAAAGAAATAGGCTATTGGGGAGCTGTAACATGCGATGAAAAAAAATGGGGTGATTTGATCGAGAAAAACCATAGCAATAGAGCAGTACATAAATATAATCGTCGTTATTATAAATTGTGCAAATCAGATTTCATTAAACCTGATGAATCAGTCCACGTTGATCTTTTAGATTATAATTCAATTAATAATTTAAACTACAATAATAGTGAAATTGTTAAAGATTGGATCAACATATTAAATATTAAGAAATTAAAAAAGTACAGCTTAGCGGCTGTAGTTAATAAAGATAATACAATTGCAAGTTGTTCTGCTTTTGACTGTATCGTAGATAATAAAATCGAAATAGGGATTCAAACAACCAAAGGGTTTAGGAAACAAGGATATGGTAAGTCAGTAGTTTCAGCTCTTATCAAATCATCATTTTCGAATGGTATTGAAGAGATCGGATGGCATTGTGCAAACTCGAATATAGGATCAATAAAAATTGCTGAAAGCCTTGGTTTCAAACTGATAAAAAAATATGAATCATATACTCCTTTTCCACCAATTGAAAATATCAGTGATCTTACAACTGATGAATGGAGGGAATATGCCCAATTTTATATGGATAAAGCCAAAGAAAATTCTGATTTATATTGGTTCACAATGATATGTTGGGCAAATTCAGGAGATCTTAAACAAGTTAATACTTGTATTCAAAATATGCTAAGGAACAAACAATATTGGTTCATTTCAAAGTTAGATGAAAGAGAAGAATTCCAGATTTTTAATGATGATATTGAATGGAAACAGATTAAGGATGAATTACAAT